>JBGSVG010000081.1:0-2480 GCA_041753095.1 Sphingorhabdus sp.
CTTCTCATCGCCCGGCTGCATTGCAGGAGCGTCTTGCGCCTGAAGCTGGGCTGACAACATCATCGCTAACGCGGTCATCGATATTTTGGTCATTGCACGCACGGCGGTCATCTCCAGTTTTTCAGATAGCTGATTGGACGCTCAACGCTGAACGAGCGATGAAGTCAAATTCGTTTCGACACGGCAATAGCAGTGCGGCAGCCAAAACGGACAACTGCGCTTAGCAGCGGATAGGCGGGCGCGCGCTCGGCGCCCTCAGCCAGCGCGGTTGCCTTATGCTCTAGTTCATCAGCCTGAAAATCGGCGACCATCGCGGACAGCTCCGGTTCGCTATCGCCAAGTTCGGCAAGCTGTTCAGAATAATGGCGGTCGATTTCGGTTTCGACGGCAACGGTACAGGCCATCGCAGCTTCCGGCCCGATGGCGGCGGTGACGGCACCCAGCGCAAAACCCGCTATATCCCAGATAGGATGCAACGCGGTTGGACGGACACCGCGTTCAGCCATCAACTTGTCGAAGGCCGCCAGATGCCGCTCTTCCTGCTCAGCCATATGCGCAATACTGCGCGCCGCAGGCGTCCGGTCACCCATCACCGCAAGTTGTCCTGCGTAAATGCGTTTCGCGCCATATTCACCAGCCTGATTCACCCGAATCATGCTGGCAATTGCCTTGGAACGCTGCGTTGCGGTTTTCAGATTTTCTTGGTGCGCCATATAGACGTTAAGATGACCACTGCGCCGCCCAACGACAAGAGGAAATTGTAACCCGCAAGCGAAATGCCGAATAATGACCAAGGTGCGACATCACAGCGGGTGAGTGGGGCGTTCATGATGGACTTCAGAAGATCGTCGCCGGTTCCGGAAACCGAGCTGGTGCATGCTGTCAAGCCCTCCCACCAGCCATATTCGACCCCGGCATGATAGCCCGCGATGACGCCGCTGGTTCCGATTGCCAAAGCTGCGAGCGCGACCAACGTTTTGCGGTATTCAGGATTGCCAACGGCAAACGCAACAAGCGCAATCGCAACGGCGGCAAAATGTGGGTAGCGCTGCCACCAGCACATCTCACACGGGAACAACCCGCCGATATATTGCGAGCCATATGCGCCAAGCAGGAGTGCGGCGGGCAGCAAAAATGCCAGCCAGTGGGCGATACCGAATTTGGCTTTCATTGCTTAATTCTGCGCCTTGGCCTTTGCCGGAACTTTGGCTGTCGATTTGTCCGCAAGCTTCATCGTTTTGGAACCCAGCCGGGTCAGAGTTTCCATCGCATAATTAAGCTGGAAGTCCTCGATACCCTTTGCCTTTAACTGCTCGGCCGTCATCGCAAAGCGCGGATCGTCGGCAATATCTTCCTCGAGTTCTTTCGCATCATCCTGTATTTCGTTGACAAGGTGACGGCGAAGATCGGTTTCGCGAATGGCGACGCGTTTTTTATAGTCCGGGTCCGACAGTTGCGGAACCTGAATATCCGGCTTGATGCCACCTTCCTGCACCGAACGGCCCGAAGGTAAGTGATATCGCGCCACGGTCAGCCGCAGGCCGGTCTCGCGGGTGAGCGGCAGAACATTCTGCACCGACCCCTTGCCGAAACTCCGTTCGCCCATGACCAGACCGCGATGATGATCCTGCAGCGCGCCCGCGACAATTTCAGATGCAGATGCGGAACCAGCGTCGACCAGCACGATGATGGGTGCGCCATCTGTCACATCACCCGGGATGGCACGTTCGGCCCACCAGCGCTCGATATCGCGCTTGTCACGACCGCGTTCGGAAACGATTTCGCCGCTGGCAAGAAATGCATCGGATACGGCGACGGCCTCATCCAATATGCCGCCGGGATTTGAGCGCAAGTCGACAATATATCCTAAGGGCTTGGCGCCGAGCGATTTCTTGATGCCCGACACTGCGGCAACTACGTCGGCTCCGGTTTCTTCGGAAAAGCCTGAGATTGTAATCACGCCGATCCGATCCTTGACCTCCCACGATACCGGCTTCAGATCGATAATCGCCCGCGTAATCGAAACATCGAACGGTGCATCGCGCCCAGGACGAACAATCGTCAGTTTAATCGACGTGCCAGGGACACCGCGCATCGCCTCGACGGCTTCATCAAGTGTACCGCCAAAAATCAGCTTGCCATCAAGATGCGTGATATAATCGCCCGACTTGATGCCGGCCTTATCGGCTGGAGTATCTTTTGTCGGCGCGATGACTTTCACGGCTTCATCTTCAAGCGTCACCGACAGACCAAGGCCACCATATTCGCCATCGATTTGCGTCTGGAGTGTGCTGAAATCGGATTTATCAAGATAGCCGCTATGCGGATCGAGACTGGCAAGCATGCCCTGAATGGCGCCCTCCATCAGCTGCTTGTCATCAACCTTGTCGACGTAGCTCGACTTGACCTTCTTGTAGACCGCCAGAAATTGCTCAAGCTCGCGAATCTGGTCGGCCTGTGCCTGCGCAGCCGACTTTTGC
>JBGSVG010000082.1:0-7955 GCA_041753095.1 Sphingorhabdus sp.
TGGCGACATCACAACCGGCCCGCGGATCATCACCGACGAGACCAAGGCTGAAATGAAGCGCGTTCTCGCCGACATCCAGTCTGGGCGTTTCGTGAAAAACTTCGTTCTGGATAACCGCGCTGGTCAGCCCGAGCTAAAGGCCGCCCGCAAGGCCGCCGCGGCCCACCCCATCGAAGCAACTGGAGCCAAACTCCGCGCGATGATGCCGTGGATTGCTAAGAACAAGCTGGTCGATCAGGCGAAGAACTAAACTTTTCCTACCTTGACTAATCTGGGGGAGGCATCGACATTGATGCCTCCCCTTTTTGTTGTCTGGAGCATCCCCCCAATGCGTAAACTTCTCATCGCTCTCCCACTGTTCGCGGCAGTCCCCCTTATTGCCCAGAGCGCGCCTCAGATACCCGGCACGATGGACGTCGCCCGCGTTACCGCCGGTACCTATAATACTGACCCGGGCCATACCCTCATAGGCTGGCGCGTTAGCCATTTTGGCTTCAACGACTATTTCGGCATTTTCGGCGATGCCACGGGAACGCTCATCCTTGATCCGAAGAAGCTCAACGCCGCCAAGGTCGATATCACTATTCCCGTTGGCAAGGTCACCACAGCGAGTGCTGGCCTGACCGGTCACCTGCTGCGCGCGGGCAAGGACGGCGGCAAGCCTGACTTTTTCGGACCCGACCCTGCTGACGCCAAATTCGTGTCGACCAGCGTCATCGCCAAGGGCACAAGCGCCAAAATCACCGGTAACCTGACACTCAATGGCGTTACAAAACCCGTGGTGCTCGACACCAAATTTTCAGGCGCTGGCAATAACCCGTTCAACAAGAAAGCTACCGTCGGTTTTCACGCGACAACGACTATCAAGCGCAGCGATTTTGGCGTAATGTACGGCATTCCGGTCGTCTCGGATAACGTCAAACTCGACATCACCGTCGCCTTCGAAAAGGCGAGTTAAAGTCTAGCCCAGATATCGCGCGTCAAGGCTGGCCTTCGCCGCGCGATATTCGGCCTCAAGCTGGTCAACAAACTCGGCCACGGTCTGGACTTCCTTGATCGCGCCAATGCCTTGGCCCGAACCCCAGATATCCTTCCAAGCTTTGGCTTCGCTATTGCCGCCCGAGCCAAAGTTCATCGTTGAAATATCGCCCTTGGGCAGATTGTTCGGGTCCATGCCGGCCTTCTCAATCGATTGGCGCAGATAATTGCCGCTGACGCCCGTAAACAAGTCGGAATAGACAATATCCGCGGCCTTCGCCTCGACGATATTGTCCTTGTACCCCTCAACCGCGTTGGCCTCTTTGGTCGCGATGAACGCACTACCGATATAGGCGAGATCCGCCCCCATTGCCTGCGCCGCCAGCACCGAGGCACCATGCGCAATCGAGCCCGACAGCGCCACTGGCCCGTCAAACCACTCGCGGATTTCGCGCATCAGCGCAAATGGCGAAGTCACGCCTGCATGCCCGCCAGCTCCTGCTGCCACCGGAATTAGGCCATCGGCACCCTTCTCGATTGCTTTATGCGCGAAACGGTCATTGATAACGTCATGCAACACGATACCGCCCCATGAATGCACCGCCTTGTTCAGCTCTTCTTGAGCCCCCAGCGACGTAATCGTAATCGGCACCTGCCATTTGGCGCAGGTCGCGATATCCTCCTGCAGACGGTTGTTCGATTTGTGCACGATCTGGTTGACCGCATAAGGTGCCGCCGGGCGGTCGGGGTTTTCGCGATTATGCGCCGCGAGTTCCTCGGTAATCTGGTGCAGCCATTCGTCTAGCTGCGCCTGGGGCCGCGCATTAAGCGCAGGGAATGAACCCACGACGCCCGCCTTGCACTGCGCGATGACCAGTTCCGGCCCTGACACAATGAACAATGGCGAGCCGATAACCGGCAGACGGAGCTTATCGAATATTGCCGGAAGTGTCATGCGTCTCTCCAATTATTAATCGTTCAATTAAGGCGATAAAGCGCAGAAATCGGTTAAAGTCAAACGGACATCAACTCCCATTTGCGGCGCTTAGAATTGCCCTTACGGAAGCCGTTGCCACATCGCGGCTGATGCCTACGCCGAACAGGATTGGCCCCTCGCCTACCCGGCATTCAACATAGGCGGCAGCGCGCGCATCGGTGCCATGGCCGATGGCGTGTTCGCTATAGTCGATGATATCGAGCTGGCCGCCGAGTGCGTCTTCCAGCGCGTTAGCCAAACTGGAAATAAGTCCGTTGCCGCGTCCGCTGACCGATTGCTCCACACCATCGATGCGGATTTTACCAGCAAATATGCGTTCGTCCTGCGCCTTTTGGCTCTGGCTTTCCTGAAAATCGATCAGGCGGAAGCGGCCTTCACCTCTCAGGTGATAGCGCTTTTCGAACGCCTCCCAGATGTCGGCGCTGGTCAGTTCACGGCCGGTGGTATCGGATAGGTCCTGCACTGTGGACGAGAAATTGGCCTGCATCCGTTTCGGGAGTTTGAGGCCATGGTCCTGCTCGATGACCCAAGCAACGCCGCCCTTGCCGCTTTGCGAATTGACGCGGATAACTGCTTCATAGCTGCGACCCAGATCGGCGGGGTCTATGGGCAGATAGGGCACGCGCCAGATTTCGTCATTCTGCAGATCGTTGGCGGCAAAGCCCTTTTTGATCGCGTCCTGATGGCTGCCCGAAAAGGCGGTGAATACGAGCTCGCCCGCATAAGGGTGGCGTGGGTGGACGGGCAGCTGGTTGCAATATTCTACGGTCTGGATGACTTCGTCGATGTTGCTGAAATCGAGGCCAGGGTGTAGCCCTTGCGTATACATGTTGAGCGCCAGCGTTACCAAGTCGACATTGCCGGTACGCTCGCCATTGCCGAACAGGCAGCCTTCAATGCGGTCGCCACCTGCCAGCAGGCCGAGCTCAGCCGCCGCAATGCCGCTGCCGCGGTCATTGTGCGGGTGGAGCGATATCACCACGCTGTCACGCGCACTGATATGCTTGCACATCCATTCAATCTGGTCGGCATAGATGTTGGGCATCGCCGCCTCGATGGTGGCGGGCAGATTGAGGATAAGGGGTTTCTCCGGCGTGGGTTGCAACACCGCCATCACCGCCTCGCACACCTCAAGGCTGAATTCGAGCTCGGCGGTGGAAAAGGTTTCGGGGCTATATTCGAAATGCCAGTCGGTTTGCGGGAAACGCGCTGCCTGTTCGGCGAGGATCATCGCGCCTTCGATCGCGATAGCCTTTACACCGGGCTTGTCGAGCTTGAACACGATATCGCGCCACGCGGGAGAGACGGCGTTGTACAGATGCACGATGGCGCGCGGCGCGCCGGCCATACTCTCAAACGTCTTCTCGATCAGGTCACGGCGGGATTGCGTCAGGCTCTGGATCATTACGTCATCGGGGATGCGGCCGCTGTCGACGAGATTACGGATGAAATCGAAATCGGTCGCCCCGCTGCTCGGGAAGCCGACCTCGATTTCCTTGATGCCAACCTTGAGCAACAGGTCGAAGAATCGGGTTTTCTTCTCCGCCCCCATGGGGTCGATTAGCGCCTGATTGCCGTCGCGCAGGTCGGTAGAAAGCCAGCGCGGGGGCTTGGTAATGGTCTTGGTTGGCCATGCACGGTCGGGCAAGTCGACCGGCGGGAATGGCCGGTATTTTCGGGAAGGATCGGTCAGCATCATGATGAATTACAACTTGGCTATGGCGCGCGCTTGAGCGCGCTTTGGGGTCTATGTCGGTGGTTGGCAACCCTTAGGCGGGATGGTTCGGCATGTGGCCGAACGAACGCGCACGCCTAAGGGCGTGTAAGTCGTAGAAGTAGTGATGATGCGACAATGCGTGTCATTATGTTGCGTCGTTAGCGGTGTAAGACGACATTCGTCCAGCATTAATTTGCATATATACTTATTTCGTTGCCTGCCACAGTCTGTCACATGCGTTATCGATGTCCCAGAAGCGCGCTGAGCTGTTCAGCGGATCGCGGCTGCTGAGCAATATGAATGGGCGATCACCCGTTAGAATTCGACGCAAGCTACAAATCAGCAGATTTAATCGCCCTATCGCTTCGGACCGAGCGGGCAAAGAGTAACTTCTGCGCTCCATATCGGCCAAGATATTGGCAACGCGGGCAGCCACAAGTTCGTTGTACCTCCGGTGCGGCCCGCGATGCATCGGCATCTTCCATAAGGAAGCGGCATTTTCCGTTGCAGGCAATGCGAGGCCGTTGACCGAATAATAGCGAGGGTCGAAACCCTCCATATGGAGTAACTGAAAGCTCTTTGCGAAATGGCCATGCCCGAACACGGATACGGGCAACAGGTGATGCATCTGGAACTCGGATCGCGCGATCACACCGTTTATACCCTTGAATCCCCGCATTTCAATCACCTCCCTGAATGCAGTTTCAGGGAAATATGATTGACCAAATACTAGCCAGCAGGATTAACACCATCTTGTACAAGTTTTCTGCGTGCCTCAAGCACGCGTTCCTGAACATCGGGTGTTAAGACCAGAAGCTCTGAACCGTTCATTCCCGGCACGTCCATCATGCGTTTAACGGCGCCGTTTGCCGCGATATCGTGCACTAACCTGACGACATAGCGCATGGCTTCGCTCACGGACAAAGTATCCCGTACAAAAACCAGTTCCTGCCCGGAAAGCCAAGCCAGCCCGTTTGTTCGGATGTTTTCGTCGGTTGAAGTGTCGAACGCTATGCTAATAAGTGAAGGAAAGGCAGCGCCGTCGTCATACTGGCGAACAGCCTCGGCATAATATCCAAATCCAGAAACGACCATTGCAGGCTGCCAAAGTACCGCTGTTGCATTTAGTATGGAGCCCAGAGACTCGCCAAGTAACAGCAACGCCTTAATGACCGCAGGAACATGCTGACCCGAAGCAATAGCGGCTCCCAGCTTCAACGAAATAGCAGACCGTGTTGCTGCTAAATCTGAGTCGCAAAATATATGATGACCCGCTTTTGGCTTTAGCGCTCGATCAATCGCATAATCAAACGCTGCACCACGATATACGAGTGTACCACTTCCACTATCGGGCGTGGTTCCGTCGCCAAAAAAAATGCCGAGATCGGCAAATGCAATCGCCCTGAATGATGCGCGCAACTCTGTTTCGTCGATGTCGAACAATAGGAAAAGAGGAGCCATTCAGATATCCAGACCAGGTTCTATTTTTGTTCCTATTGTTTTGACTTGCCTTTATCAACTGTGTTTTTCGATTTTTCCTTTGCCTCGAGATCAGATTTCAACCTGACTCCCGAGTTCGACGACGCGGTTGCTCGGCAGTTTGAAAAACTCCATCGCATTCGCCGCGTTGCGAAGCATCCACGCAAACATCTTCTCGCGCCAGATCGCCATGCCCGGAATCTTCGATGCGATTAGTGTCTGCCGCGAGAGGAAGAAACTTGTGTGCATCATATCGAACTTCGGCCCGCACAACTCCACCTTGTCGAGCGTCGCTGGAACGTTTGTTTCTTCCAAGAATCCAAAGCGCATTTTCACGCGATAAAAGCCTTCGCCGAGATCCTTGCAGAAAATCCGGTCTGTTTCTTCGACATAGGGCACATCTTCGATTTGCACTGTCAGAATGATGACGCGTTCGTGAAGAATCTTGTTGTGCTTGATGTTGTGCAGCATCGCAGAAGGCACACCGCTGGCGGCTGAAGCCATAAATATCGCAGTTCCTGGCACCCGTGTTGCGCTGTTCGCGGCCGATTTGATAAATATCTCCATCGGCATGGTGCTTTCAGCCATCCGCTCGCGCATCAACGCACGACCACGCGACCATGTGGTCAGCAAGGTGAAAATTACTAGGCCGATGAGTAATGGGAAATAACCGCCGTCGGGCACCTTGAGCAAGTTGGCACCAAGATACGCCATGTCGACAACAATGAAAATCGCAAGGATCGGGAGCGATTTCCACTTCGGCCATTTCCAGAGCTGGAACAGCACGACTGCAAGCAGACAGGTGTCGATAAACATCGCGCCGGTGACGGCAATACCATAAGCCGCCGCCAGATTGCTCGACGAGCGGAAGAACAGCACCAGCGCAATAACCATGATCATGAGCGCCCAGTTTATCGCTGGAATATAAATCTGACCGGCCGCCTTTTCACTGGTGTGCAGGATTGCAAGACGTGGAATGAAACCGAGCTGGATCGCCTGCTGCGTCAAGGAAAACGCCCCTGATATAACCGCTTGGCTCGCGATAATCGTCGCAAGCAACGCAATAATCACGACCGGCAACTGGACCATGTCAGGTATCATCAAGAAGAAAGGATCCTTGATCGTCCGGGCAGCTTCGGTCGCGTCCATCGACAGGATCATCGCACCCTGCCCCATATAATTTAGCATCAGGCACGGCAGCACAAACCATATCCAGCCACGAATAATCGGCTTGCGTCCGAAATGACCCATGTCTGCATAGAGGGCCTCCGCCCCGGTCACGGCCAGAACGACCGAGCCCATGGCGATAAAGGCCCGAAATCCGTCAACGAGGAAGAAGTTGATGGCATTCCACGGGTTCAGCGTGTCGAGGATAATACCCGGCATTTTGGTCAGATGGATAAAGCCGAGAGCAGCAAGCGTCGTGAAATACACGAGCATGATTGGGCCAAACAGCGCGCCGACTTTTGCGGTACCACGCGACTGGATAGCAAAAAGGCCGACCAGAATCGTAATGGCAATCGGCAAAATCCACGCCTTGAAACCGGGATGAACATAGCTCAAACCTTCGGTTGCCGAGAGCACCGACATCGCCGGCGTGATCATCGAATCGCCATAGAACAAAGCGGTTGCGAATACGCCCAGCATGATGATCGGCGCAGTCCATGTCGCGCCTGCGGTTTGCCGATTAATCAGCGCCAGCAAAGCGAGACTACCGCCCTCGCCTTTGTTATCGGCCTTCATGATCGTCATTGCATATTTGAAGGTCACGACAATCATCATTGACCAGAATACAAGGCTGAGTACGCCGATGATATGCAAGGGATCGGGCTCGATCGGATGATGGCCGGCAAAGGTTTCGCGAAACGCATAAATCGGGCTGGTGCCGATATCGCCGAAGACGACGCCGATGGCACCGACCGCCAATTTGCCCATCGATCCTTGCGGCGCATGGCCATGGTTATGACCCTGATCTGTCGGTCCAAAATCATCCACGGCTGGCGTAGTCACAATCTATTTCCCCCGGCCACAACGCCCGACATTTCAACGATATTTTCGTTGGAAGGAGGCGGGCGATAGCATGCTGTGGCACCCTTCACAACAAAGCAATAGGCGGCAGCGATTACGCTGTTTATTTTTAGTATTCAGTTGCTTGCAGGTGCTTTCGCGGCCGCACCGGCGGCTTGCGCCTGCAAAGCCTTGGCCGCCTGGAGTTGCGACTCAAGCCGCGGCCTCCACTTCGCATTGGGCGTGGCCAGCGACAGCGTTTTCTCCCAGAGCAAAATAGCACCATCCAGATCGCCACCGAACAGGCGCGCAAGCCCTGCAAAATAATAAGGTGCCGGATAATTGGGCCGGATAAAGCGCGCTTTATCAAAAGCCAATTGCGCAGGCGGTGACATCCGGCCGTCGCTAGCAAGCATCAACTGCAAGCCAAGCGCTGACCACAGATCAGGGTTTTCAGGTTCGCTCCGCAATCCTGACTGAATATAGGACGCCGATAAAGGGTAATCACCCTGCTTCGCAAAGGAGTCCGCGGTGACCAGCCAGCGTTTGGCTGAGCCGAAGCTTTGATCCATGTCAGCACGCATTTCGACCAGCTGGACAGCGGCATCTTCCTTTGCAGCAAGCGACTTCGCCGGCGAGGACGGCGTCACTGGCCTGCCCTGCAACGCATAGCCAGTCATCCCCAAAAGGATCGACGAAGCGGCCACTTGCCAGAGTCCTTTCGGCAAGCGACCGAACCAGACGATGGCCGCCAGACTTATCGCCGCAAGCAACACA
>JBGSVG010000083.1:0-3149 GCA_041753095.1 Sphingorhabdus sp.
CCAGCCGCAGCACTGCCACGGGCAGGAGGAGCAACTTCACGATTCTGATCAAGCTTGATGCTGGTGCTAAACTTGCTTGGCTTCTTCGCAGCGTCGTCGAGGCGGAAACTGCCCTTGCCCAGTTCGCTCAAAGGAACTTGCACTGCAAGCTTTGGTGTGGATGGCGCGGCAAAACCCTGCCAGCCTTTTGACGCGGTCAGGCGATAATCGACCGTCGACAGACGCAAGGCTTTGCCAGAACCCGACTCAGCACCAGCAATTGCGCTGCGCACCGACACGGCGCCGGCTGTCAGGCGCGAATTGGCGCGCGCGGCAACGGTAATGGTGCGGTTGGCACTGATGCCCGAGCCAGCAGGGGTAAACGGAAAGCGTCCGTTAGCCGAATTGCTGGTGGCCGAAAATTTTTGGGCGAGTAAACTATCGCCGCCAGAAGGCGTGAAGGTGTTCAACCAGTCGTTGGACATCGCGCGGACCTGTCCCAAAGATTTGGCAGCAAAAGCAGGCGCGATGACAGGTGACAGGACAAGCGAACCCGTTGCAAGCAATGCAGCTGCAAAAGTGGCGTTTTTCCGCCGGATTGGGTTCTTACCAGACATAATATTGTCGAAACGACTCCCTAATTGATTTTGATATACGCCTGAATCGCACGATGCAAAAGGGCTTCAACCAAAGTTTCTTTCAAACAACGCGAATTTTTGCAATATGTTGCATTATACCCACAGCCTTATCATGGGGCAGCTGGCCGAAAGATGAATTGAAGGTCATTCAGCACCCAGAAAGCTTGCCGAAGCCAGCAAGCCGAGATAGAGGTTTCCGATATTTTCATTGTTCAAGGACATTTTATGCGCACCACCCGCCTGGCACTCATTCTTGCGACCAGCGTTATGTTGCTGGCCGGTTGCGGCGGCAAAGAGCGCCCCAAGGCCGACCTTGCCGCCAGTCAGGTTACGACTATTGGCGTAAACAGCTATTTGTGGCGCGCGTCGCTTGATGCACTTTCGTTCATGCCGTTGGTCCAAACCGACTCCGCCGGCGGCGTGATCGTGACTGACTGGTATGTGAACCCGCAAAGCCCCGGTGAGCGCGTGAAGCTAACGGTGTCGATCCTTGACCAGGATCTGCGCGCAGATGCCCTGCGCGTTGCCGGCAGCCGTGAAGTTTCGCAAAATGGTCAGTGGGTCGCAGCCCCGCTGCGTGCTGCCACTGTGCAGAAGCTTGAAGCGGTTATCCTTACCAAGGCACGCGATCTGCGCCGGTCGGCCATTTCCGGGTAAACTGTCATGTCCAATGTAGAGCGTTTTAACCCGCACGTCGCCGACGCGCGGTGGCAAAAGACTTGGGAAGAGCAGTCAAGCTTTGTTGCTAATGACTCTTCGGAAAAGCCGCGCGCCTACGTGCTTGAGATGTTTCCCTATCCCTCGGGGCGCATCCATATCGGCCATGTCCGCAATTACACGATGGGCGATGTACTGGCACGCTATAAGCGAATGACCGGGCACGAGGTGCTACACCCAATGGGCTGGGACGCATTCGGGATGCCCGCCGAAAACGCCGCGATGGAAAAAGGCGTTCATCCCGGCGGCTGGACCCGCGACAATATCGCCAATATGCGGACCCAGTTAAAACGCATTGGTCTCGCCATCGACTGGACGCGCGAACTCGCGACCTGCGAGCCCGAATATTATGGGCATGAACAGGCGCTGTTTCTGAAGCTCTACGCCGCGGGGTTGGTGTATCGCAAGGAATCGGCTGTCAATTGGGACCCGGTTGACATGACCGTGCTTGCCAATGAGCAAGTAATCGACGGCAAGGGCTGGCGCTCGGGCGCACCGGTTGAGCGGCGCAAGCTGAGCCAGTGGTTTCTGAAAATCACCGATTTTGCCGATGAATTGCTCGAAGGCTTGGGCACGCTTGATGAGTGGCCCGACAAGGTGCGATTGATGCAGGAAAACTGGATCGGTAAATCGCAGGGGTTAAAATGCCGGTTCAAATTTCCCGGATCAAACGGCGACGGCATCGACGTCTTTACGACGCGGCCCGACACGATGTTCGGTGCAAGCTTTGTCGCGATTGCGGCGGACCATCCGGTGTCACAGAAACTCGCCACCAATGCGCCCGAATTGCAGGCTTTTGTCGAGGAATGCCGCAAAGGTGGGACAACCGCCGCCGATATCGAGACTGCGGAGAAAATGGGTTTCAACACTGGCCTGAGCGTAGAACATCCACTCGACCCAAGCTGGCATTTGCCTGTCTATGTCGCCAATTTCGTGCTGATGGATTATGGCACTGGCGCCGTCTTCGGCTGCCCTGCGCATGATCAGCGCGACCTCGATTTCGCGCGCAAATATGACCTGCCAGTCACCCGCGTGGTTGCAGATGGCGACCTGACCGACAGCGATTTTGACGGCAATGTCGCTTATACTGGCCCCGGTACGATCGTGAATTCGCACTGGATGGACGGGTTGACCATCGAGCAAGCCAAAGCCGACGTCATTGCACAGGCAGAGCACGAAGGTTGGGGCAAAGGCCAGACGCAATATCGCTTGCGCGACTGGGGTGTCAGCCGCCAGCGTTATTGGGGCACGCCAATCCCCATCATTCATTGCGAAACCTGCGGCGCGGTGCCGGTGCCTGAAGACCAGTTGCCGGTCAAGCTGCCCGAAGATGTGACATTCGACATCCCCGGCAACCCGCTTGATCGTCACCCCACATGGAGCAAAGTCGATTGCCCGAAATGCCGCCAGCCTGCACGGCGCGAGACCGATACGCTCGATACATTTGTTGATTCAAGCTGGTATTTCATCCGCTTTGCCAGCCAGCCGCATAACAAGCCATTCGACCGCGAAATTGCCGAAAAATGGCTGCCGGTCGATCAATATATCGGCGGTGTCGAGCATGCGATTTTGCATTTGCTATATGCGCGTTTCTGGACTCGGGCGCTTAGCCATATTGGCATGATTGAGGTGAAAGAACCTTTCGCCAGCCTGTTCACGCAAGGAATGGTGACCCATCAGACCTATCAGGACGCCAATGGCGCGTGGCTTAGCCCCGAGCAGGTAAAGCGTGACGGCGATATCTGGACAATCATCGACAGCGGCACACCGGCAATCGCCGGTCGCATCGAAAAGATGTCGAAGTCGAAGAAAAAT
>JBGSVG010000084.1:0-4667 GCA_041753095.1 Sphingorhabdus sp.
CCGGTGCCATAGCCCGCGCTCGCCGCCAGCGTGCGTGCTGGCCCTGCCTCTTGCCGTACCAGCAAATCGGCATAAGGCGCGCCGTCGAGCGCAGCGCCCTCGCCCGGCACCGGCTCGACCGACACCGTGGAGAGCAACCCCGTTGCGACCAAAGCCGCGCGCAGATCGTCGACCTTGCGCGCATCATACAGGTCGCCCGTCTTGAACCGCCGCAATATCGCGACATGGTCGGCGCTGAACGCCTCTGTCCCTTCGCTCCGGATTTGCCCGAACACGCTGCGCGCGCCGGTTTCGACAGGCAAAGTATAGTCGCCCATGCCGGTTTCGCCATCGAGCAATATGTCGCGTTGCCCGACCTTGGCAAAAGGATAGCCATTTTCGGGCAATTTGACCGCGATGTTCGCCTCTGCCGCCAAGATGGTATCGGCGACGATCGGATCGCCCGTTTCCGGAACGAAATTTTTGCTAATCAGATCGGCTGGCTCGACCGGCTTGGCATCGAACGCAATCTGCCCCAGATAATAACGCCGCCCCGGCACGACGGTAAGCGTGACCGAAAGCGGCGCGTCATTGGCCGTGCCCCCATTTGCCGCCCCTTGTGTAGCTGCTTCGCTTTCCGCCACATCGCGCCCGCTCGACAGCCGCACCGTGGCGTCGAAAAAGCCTTCGCTGGTCAGGATATCGAGCAGCAATTGCCGGTCGGCGCGCGCGCGCTGGTTCACCTCGGCACGGCTATCGGCGCGCTTGGTACCTTCGCCGAGCGCCGACAGATCAAAGAAACGGCTGCGCAAATTGCGATAGACAAGGCCATCGGCATCGACCGCGACATCGGGACTGGCGGCGGGATCAAGCCCGAGTAGCTGCAATTCATAACGCACCTGCCGGCTTGCCTCATCATCGGCAGCCTGCGTCGGCTCGGGCGGGGGCTCGGCGTCGAAACTGTCGATGGGCGGCAGCGGATCGTCGAGCAGCGGGTCGGTCACCGGCGGGTCGGAAAGCACCTCAACCGCGTCGCCATCGCGCAGCGCCGGGTTGGCGAGCGCCCCACCCGAAGCTTCGTCGGCGGTCTGGGCGGCCTGTTCCTGGGCTTGCTCCTGCGCCTGATCCTTGGCCTCTTCCTCATTCTCCCACGCCTCGACGCTTTCCAGCGGCGGCGCATCCAGGTTGGGGATCGCCGCGTCGAATTCAGCGTCGGGGATAATTGGCGTGCGCGGGTCGGTGGGGCGGATAGTGACCGGAGGAGGGGGAGGTGGAGGAGGTGTCGGCGTGACCGTCGGTTCGGCTACGTCCTCTCTCTCAGACACACCCGTAGCGGCAGGCGGCATTGCAACCTGCGCCATCAACGGCGTGGCGGCAAATCCCGCGAGCAACAAGGCAATCGATCGAACCAAACAAACTCCCCACCCCGCAAACGCAGCCGATTTCAAAAGGTTCCCGCAAAGTGAGGGGCCAGCGGTCAATCTGCCTTCTTAGGCGTGAATTTCTGAACCTTCACTGGCAAGTCCTTGCCCTTAGTCCGCCGCGAGGGGATTTGCACCGGGTTCTTTTTCTTCCACTCGGCCCAAGTCATCGGGCCGTCGGGGGTGTCGATTATGGTATCGTCGATGCTCATAGCGGGAGGGTAATCTCTTTCATGATGCGGCCGATTTCGGTTAGGGTTTTGATCGGCTTTCGATAATGGCTGATATCACGGGCGAAAGGAAGCGTATCCCCTTGTGATGTAGAATGTGCTGTAAGACTCGGTACTGACCGCCTGCGCTGCAACGGATTACGGGCTATTGTTCTTTTAAGCCAAACTGGAACAAATGGTGCCCGGAAGAGGACTCGAACCTCCACGCCGTTGCCAGCGCCAGCACCTGAAGCTGGTGCGTCTACCAATTCCGCCATCCGGGCACTTGGATGCTCCGGCAAATTGCCGGACATCGGGTAGGCGCGCTCCTTTACTTGGTCGCGCGGCTTTGTCAACGTCCGCGCGGTGCTTACGATGAATTTGCACCGGAATAAAAATGTAACAACATGTGTCTGGTAAAATGCTGGCGACTATGTCAGCCTCATGCTTGAAAAGGTTCATCATATTCTATTCCATCTGCCCGATTCGAAGGCAGAGGCCGCTGGTGTCGCATCACAGCCAAAGAGGAGGATGAAATGAAGAGTACCCGATTGATGTTGGCCGCAACGGCCGGAATGGCGGTTGCGGCAGCGGCTTGGGCGCAAACTGACAAGATGGCCCCCATAGGTCGCGGTGAGGCGACTATCTATCGCGACGTCAATTTCCAGGGACCGGCGGTATTCGTCGGTGAAGCCAAGGAAAATCTCGGCCTGGCATGGCCAGTGCGCTCCATCCGCGTCCGGTCGGGGACGTGGGAATTATGTGCGCGCACCCGCTACCGTTCGCCTTGCGTCAAGGTGTCGGCGGACGAATCCGATTTGCGCCGGGTGAGCCGGGTGCTGTATGCGGTGCAATCGATGCGCCCCACAGGCTATGCGCCGCCGGTTCAGCCCGATCCACCCGCAGGCACGTCGCTGCGCGGCATGTCGGGCGAATATTTCCCCGCCCCCGGTCGCAATGGCTATCGCATATTGTCATGCCCCACAGGCAACTCGACCGCTAACTGCGCCGCGAAAACGGCTGATAGCTATTGCCGGAGCCTGGGATATGGCGGCTCGGCCAGCCAGACTCAGGAAACCGTCTATAGCCGCGTCTATCTCGCCGACGTTCTCTGCACACGGACGGGCTATTGATTGTTGCGTAAATTATCCCCCTTCATCGGTGCTGCACTTGCGTTGGCAATGGCGGCACCGGCTTTTTCAGCAACGCCTGACGCTTGGGCAAAGGTTGATGCGGCATCATCAGCGGCATGTGTGAAAGCAGCCAATCTGGTTGGCGCGATTACCGGGCCTCCCATTCGCTATTCCGACAAGGTCTTGATTGACGCGCGCGTGGTCGAAGGCAGTTGGCCGCAACCGCATATGAAGGGCGCAAAGGCCAAGATGCTCTGCCTCTATAACCGCAAGACCAAGCGGGTCGAGGTGCAGGAACTGGCGACCGCGCCGGTGCCTGTCTCGTCCGTCAAGGACGTCTGGTGGCGAGCGGAGGATATTGGCGGCAAGGGAATAGTCGACCGCAGCGAGGTCACCTTGATGCTGGGCAGCGACGGCAAGGTCGGCGGCAAGTCGGGGTGCAATGGCTATTCCGCCAATTATCAGCTCTCCGGCGACGCCATCAAAGTCTACCCACCGATGATCGGAACCCGCATGGCCTGCGCGCCCGCATTGATGACCCAAGAGCAGGCCTTTCAGAAGCTTATCGAAGCGGCCGTTTTATTGACGCTAACACCGCAGGGCTCGCTGGTCGTGAAATCAGCTGATGGAGCAGAGACCCGTTTCATAAAAAAATAGGCCCGTGAGCCCGTTCGAGGATATCCTATGCGCCTTTTTCTGCTGCTTACTCTCGTATTCATGTCGTCGTTGGTCGGGACTTCAGCGATGGCGCAAAAAGCTGGCGTCCTGTTGAGTGCGACGTCCATCGATTACGCACCGCAGAATATGCAGGCATGGCGGATCCGCTACACCGGCACCAACGACCGGGCCGGCGCTGAGGAGATGACAGGCGTCGTAGTATCTCCTTTGGGTCTTCCGTCGCGAATGGGGCGTCCGGTGCTTGCGTGGGCTCATGGCACCTGGGGCGTCGACGATAAATGTACGCCGTCCACCTCGACCAATTTCTTTACCGCGACGCCAGCTTTGTCTGACATGATTGCGCGGGGCTACACGGTTGTAGCGCCGGATTATTCGGGCCTCGGTACGCCTCAACCGCATCCCTATCTGATTGGCACCAGTGCTGCCTATTCCATTCTTGATGCCGTCAGGGCAGCCCGTGGCATTGCCGAGGCGGGTGCAGGCAGCCGCTTTGCGGTATGGGGCGAATCCCAGGGCGGCCATGCATCGCTCTGGACTGGACAGGTGGCGCGGCAATATGCACCCGAACTCACGCTCGTCGGCGTCGCAGCAGCAGCACCGCCGACTGATTTGATTGAAAATCTGACGGGCGGCACCGATGCGTCGATCCGCGCATTCCTTACCGCCTTCACCGCGCACAGCTGGTCGCAGCATTTCGGCATTTCGCTTCGTACTTTGGGAAGCAAATCGACCGGCGATTTGATTGACCGGCTTGGCAGGAACAATTGCGTTACGCTCGGCGCGAAACCTCGGATAGGGACGATCGTAGGTATAGCGGTTCTCCGCGCGCGCCTGAAAGGCGTCGATCTTGGCCGAATCAAGCCGTGGAAAGACATTGCCCGCGATAGTAGCCCTGCCCCGCGGAATTATGGTGTGCCCTTTCTGATTGCGCAAAACGATGCCGATGTGATTGTCTCGCCGGCAGTAACGCAAGGCTTCGCGCGCAAGCTTTGTCGAAACGGCGCAAGCTTGAAATATGTAACGATCAACAGCAAAGGCGGGCATGCAACCAGCGCGGCGGATAGCGCAACCGCGACGTTGGACTGGATCAGTGCCCGATTTGCGGACGAACGCGCACCCAGCGACTGCGGCAATATTTAGCTTACGTCAGCCTTGAAAGCTTTGGAGCGCTGGTGCAAAGCGCAGCCATTCAATCGCGCTGCGGGACGGAGCATTTATGCAAGGCAAATTGGTAACGGTGTTTGGCG
>JBGSVG010000085.1:0-6231 GCA_041753095.1 Sphingorhabdus sp.
ATTGCCCGGCACTATGGCGTGGCCGCCAACGATACTAATACCGGTCATGCCCAGCCCTCCACGCGGCGCGCACGCCTCGTCAATATGTCGAGGCAGGCCATCCGGACCGCGACGCCCATTTCGACCTGCTCGGTGATCGCCGACCGTTCGACATGGTCAGCGATGTTGCTGGCAATCTCGACGCCGCGGTTCATCGGTCCCGGGTGCATGACCAAAGCATCGGGTTTGGCAAGCATTAACCGCCGTTCGTCGAGACCGTAGAGATGAAAATATTCACGTGGGCTTGGGATGAAATCGCCCTGCATACGCTCACTTTGCAGGCGAAGCATCATCACGACGTCGGCGCCATCGAGTGCCAAATCGAAATTGCTATATGGCTTTGCACCAAATGCCTCGATACCGGCGGGCATAAGGGCAGGGGGAGCGACAACGCGGACCTCGGCCCCGAGTGATTTCAGGCAGAACAGATTGGACCGGGCGACCCGGCTGTGCAGCACATCCCCGCATATGACGACCGTTTGCCCTTCGATACTTCCCCGTCGGCGGAAGATGGTGAGCGCATCGAGCAATGCCTGTGTGGGATGTTCATGGCTGCCGTCGCCAGCGTTCAGAACGGGACAATCGACCTTGCTCGAAATCAGCTGCACCGCGCCCGAACTGGCATGCCGGATGACAATCGCATCGGCGCGCATCGCGTTCAGCGTCATCGCCGTGTCGATCAGTGTTTCGCCCTTTTTGACGCTCGATTGTGCGGCGTGCATGTTGACAACATCCGCGCCGAGCCGCTTTCCGGCGATCTCGAACGACAGCAATGTGCGTGTCGAATTTTCAAAAAACGCGTTGATGATGGTCAGGCCTGACAGCCGATCATCATGCTTTGCTGCACCCGACCGGTTCAGCGCCACCCATTGCTGCGCCTCTTTGAGGATGTAGAGAATTTCCCATTTCTGGAGACCGGCGATACCAAGCAGATGCTTGTGCGGAAAGGCGTCCGACCCGCTTGGAAAGCTGTCGGCTGCGAAAGGCTGTGTCCATGTCATTAAAGCGATGCCCTTAGAGTGAAAGGGCCAACAACTCAAGAGCCTTGGATTAACCGCTCGTCAACGCATCAATCGCGCCTTGCAAGATAAACGCCGCCGCGCCGCTATCGATTTTTTCGGCGCGTTTGGCGCGGCTCATGTCGGCGGCGATCATCTCGCGCTCAATAGCCTGCGTTGACCAACGTTCGTCGCGGAGCAGAATCGGCAGCCCGAGATCTTCGATGTTACGCGCGAAAGCGCGGCTTGACTGGCTGCGCGGACTTTCGCTGCCGTCCATGTTCAGCGGCAGGCCGACAACGATGCCTTTGGTCGGTCGGGTGGCGATGGCCGCTAGCAACGCGGCCTTGTCTTTCGTGAACTTGCTTCGTTTGATGAGATCTGCCGGCGACGCAAAGGTCCAGCCCGCGTCGCAAAAGGCAGTGCCGATGGTTTTGCTGCCAACATCGAGACCAATAAGTACGCCACCGTCTGGCAACGCATCGCGGAAATCGGCGACGGCTTCAAAGATCATCTGGCGAGGTACTTCTGCGTCCGCCAAAGAGCATCCGCGCGGACGTTGGCCCAGAAAAGCGGGTAATCATACACATGATAGTTGTTACCCGGCAAAGTATACGGCCCCATATCCACTGGATCGCCGATCAGCAGGAAGCCCTTGTCATCGCACCGTGCAGGGACGGTTTCGGGAATAAGTTCGCCGGTGCTCATGTCGCCTGATGGTTTGAGCGTGCCGAGATTGGCCGTTGCGGGCGCGTCCGCCTCTGCGCCGCCGTTGAGTGGGTTGGTGCACAGGATAGGCGTGTCCTTGCGCGATTCGCCGTTAAAGCCTGTAGTCGCGCCATAAAGTTCAAGAATTTTCCCGTAGCGCGCCGGTTCTGCATAGCTTTCCCAACTCATGACACAGCCGGTCATGTCAGGTGAGTTGCATGCGGGAAGGCCCATTTCGGGCAAATCGGTTACGGTGGAAACCGGCCAGCCGACGACATAAGCGGCGACAATCCGCTTGGATATTGGCTTTCCGGCGACCCGGTCTTTTAAAAGATGCGTCAGGTGAAGCGCACCCTGACTATGCCCCGCCAAGATAATCGGGCGGTCCTTTTGCACATTTTTGACGAAGTGATCGAAGGCCAAAAGAACGTCCTGATAGGCATCGTTCAGTGCCGACGCGCCTTCTGGCTTGGTCGTCAGGAACGCGAAGATACCGGCCTGGCGGTAACGCGGTGCCCAGACTTCCCCCGATGCAGCAAAAGGTGTTGCCAGCCCGCGCAGGAACAAGCGCGCGCGGTCTTGTGATTCCTGATCGTCCAGCGGAGCATTCCAGTGCGTACGCGCCATGAACGATGTCGGATGAATAAAAAAGATTGCTGCGGATCCGGGCACTTCATTTTTTGGCGCACCAATCGGTTCCCATAAGGTCGGATTATTGTCTTTTTGTCCCCCTCGCGAAAACCACATTTTCGGGTCGTCATAAACGTTGGTCGCGAGCGCGGCCTGTTTTTCGAACTTAACGTTTGGTTCCATCTGCCCGATTGCGAAATCGGTTAGCTCGTCTTGATAGATACTAAAGACAAAACCGCCCGCGATGACAAGGACGATCAGGCTTGCGAACAGATAGAGAAATTTGCGAACCAAGTTTTCAACCTCGAATTTTCTGCGCATTTAGATGATTTGGCAAAAATAGCACCGCAATTTTGAATATGGCCTGACAATCTGGGCTTTTCCCGTTGAAGCGAGGCATAGGCGATGCTAGCGGCGGCGCTATGTCTGTAGATAAAGATACCGTGAACAAAATCGCACGGCTTTCGCGCATCGCGATTAGCGATGCTGAGGCCGACAAGATGGTCGGCGAGCTCAATGGGATCCTTGAATGGGTCGAGCAGTTGGGCGAGGTCGATTGCACCGGCGTCGAGCCGATGACCGCCGTTATTCCCAACAAGCTGCGCCTACGTGACGATGTCGTGACCGATGGTGATGTGCGTGACAAGGTCTTGGCGAATGCGCCCGCCCGCGAAGGCAGCTTCTTTGGCGTGCCGAAGGTGATTGAATAATGACCGATTTTTCTAGACTGGGCGTGGCAGCCATTCGTGATGGCGTGGCCAAGGGCGAATTCAAGGCGGTCGAAGTTGCCGAGGCGCTAAATACCCGCGTGGCGGCAGCGAAGGCGCTGAACGCTTTCATTGTCGAAACACCCGAAAAGGCCATCGAGGCTGCGCAGGCTGTTGATGCCGACCGCGCAGCTGGCAAGCCGCTTGGCAAGATGGCGGGCGTGCCAATTGGCATGAAGGACCTGTTCTGTACCGAAGGCGTGCAGACCACAGCGGCCAGCCATATCCTCGAGGGCTTTATCCCGACTTATGAGTCAACCGTATCCGCCAACCTGTGGAAGGCCGGGGCAGGGATGCTCGGCAAGCTCAACATGGACCAGTTCGCGATGGGTTCGTCGAACGAGACGAGCTATTTCGGCAATGTGATTTCACCCTGGCGGCGGAGCGACGGCAGCAATGCCGCGTTGGCTCCAGGGGGTTCTTCGGGCGGTTCGTCTTCGGCGATTGCGGCGCGGTTGTGCCCAGCTGCGACCGGCACCGACACCGGTGGCTCGATCCGCCAGCCGGCCGCGTTCACCGGCATTAGCGGAATCAAGCCGACTTATGGCCGCTGCTCGCGCTGGGGCGTGGTGGCGTTTGCGTCTTCGCTCGACCAAGCCGGGCCGATGGCGCGTGATGTCCGTGACTGTGCGATCATGCTTGAGGCGATGGCCGGGTTCGACCCGAAGGATTCGACTTCACTTGATCTGCCGGTTCCCGAATGGGAGGCTGGCCTGAACAGCGACTTGCACGGCAAGCGCATCGGTATCCCCAAGGAATACCGTCTGGACGGCATCGACGAAGATATCGCGACGATGTGGGACAATGGCATCGCGTGGCTGAAGGATGCAGGCGCTGAAATCGTCGACATCAGCCTGCCGCACACCAAATATGCGCTGCCCGCTTATTACATCATCGCGCCCGCCGAAGCCTCGTCGAACCTCGCGCGCTATGATGGCGTGCGTTATGGTTTGCGCGATTTGCCAGAAGGCGCTGGCCTGCAAGACATGTACGCCGCGACCCGCGCCGCCGGTTTCGGCGAAGAAGTCCGCCGCCGCATCATGATCGGCACATATGTGCTGAGCGCCGGTTTCTACGACGCTTATTACACACAGGCGCAGAAGGTCCGCGCATTGATCGCGCGCGATTTCGAGAATGCGTGGGCAAGCTGCGACCTGATCCTCGCGCCAACCGCCCCAAGCGCCGCCTTCGGCCTCGGCGAGAAAACCAGCGACCCTCTGTCGATGTATCTCAACGATGTGTTCGCAGTGCCTGCATCGCTGGCCGGATTGCCCGCGATGTCAGTCCCCGGCGGCCTCAGCAAAGACGGCCTGCCATTGGGCCTGCAGATCATCGGCAAGGCGCTCGACGAACAGGCCGTGCTGAATGCGGGCCTCGCCATTGAGCAGAGGTCAGGATTTACGGCGGAAGCCGGAGAGTGGTGGTAATATGAGCGAATACCGCATCCAGGGAAATACCGGCGAATGGGAGGTCGTCATTGGCCTTGAGGTCCATGCGCAGGTTACCAGTGAGTCCAAGCTGTTTTCCGGGTCATCGACCGGCTTTGGCGCCGAGCCGAACAGCCATGTGAGCCTTATCGACGCTGCCATGCCGGGAATGCTCCCCGTGCCGAACCGCGAATGTCTGCGTCAGGCTGTGCGCACCGGCATGGCGATCAATGCGCAGATCAATCGCTGGTCGCGGTTCGACCGGAAGAATTATTTCTACGCCGATTTGCCACAGGGTTACCAGATTTCGCAGCTTTACCACCCGATTGTAGGCGAGGGCGAAATCGAAGTTACGCTGAACGAAAAAGACCCCGACAGCGCGGTCAAGAAAATCGGCATCGAACGGATCCATGTCGAGCAGGACGCGGGCAAGTTGATGCATGACCAGCATCCGACGATGTCCTTTGTCGACCTCAATCGTTCTGGCGTGGCGCTGATGGAAATCGTCTCGCGCCCCGACATGCGCAGCCCGCAAGAGGCAGGCGCTTACGTCAAGAAACTGCGCTCGATTCTGCGCTATGTCGGCTCGTGCGACGGCAATATGGAGCAAGGCTCGATGCGTGCCGACGTCAATGTCTCGGTCCGCAAACCGGGCGGAGAGCTGGGCACGCGCACGGAAACCAAGAATGTGAACTCGATCCGTTTCATGATGCAGGCCATCGAATATGAGGCGCAGCGTCAGGTTGACCTCATCGAAAGCGGCGGCGCGGTGGTGCAAGAAACGCGTCTGTTCGATCCCAATAAAATGGAAACACGGTCGATGCGTTCGAAAGAAGACGCGCATGATTACCGCTATTTCCCCGACCCCGATTTGTTGCCGGTGGAACTCGACGACGCGTTTATCGAGGAATGCCGCGCAAGCTTGCCCGAACTCCCCGACGCCAAACGCGCGCGCTACGAAGCAATGGGGCTCACGGCCTATAACGCCGCCGTCCTGACCGCTGAGGCCGAAACCGCTTTCTGGTTCGAAGATTTGCTCGCCGAGGGCGTGGACGCCAAGCAGGGCTCCAACTGGCTTATGTCCGAACTATTTGGCGCGCTGAACAAGCTCGGCAAGACGCTCGACGAAAGCCCGGTGAACCCCAAGCAGGCCGCTGAATTGCTCGGCTTGGTGGCGGACGGCACGATCAGCGGCAGCATCGCCAAGCAGGTCTTCGAAATCATGCTGGAAACGGGGCAGGGCGCCGCCGCCATCGTTGAAGAAAAGGGCCTTAAACAAACCAGCGACACCGGCGCCATCGAAGCCGAAATCGCCAAGATCATGGCCGCCAACGAAGACAAGGTCGCCGAATATCGCGGCGGCAAGGATAAGCTTTTCGGCTTCTTCGTTGGGCAAACGATGAAGGCGATGCAGGGCAAGGCCAACCCGCAGGTCATCAATGATTTGCTGAAGAAGATGCTGGGATAAATTCACCGCTGGCGATGGAGCGAAACGAAGCGCCGCTTCCCCCTTGCTCCGTCGCGGCTTTCCCGTTAGAGGCTCCCGTCGTTTGTGAAACGGCAGCTTTTCGTAAGCGGGCGTGGCGGAATTGGTAGACGCACCAGATTTAGGTTCTGGCATCGCAAGGTGTGGGGGTTCGAGTCCCTTCGCCCGCACCACGA
>JBGSVG010000086.1:0-3283 GCA_041753095.1 Sphingorhabdus sp.
AAAACGCTAGACCGGCTCGATGTCAGGCGCGAAGGACAGCATGTGATTGTCGAAGCGGCGGCCTTGTCGTTCCTGCATCATCAGGTGCGCTCGATGGTCGGTTGCCTTGCTGCGGTCGGATTGGGGCGCTGGACAGCAACGAATTTGAAGGCCGCGCTAGACGCCAAAGACCGCGCCACCCTTGCCGAAAATGCCCCACCTGAGGGGCTGTATTTCGTCCGTGCGCTCTACCCTTAAGCGAACAGCTTGCTCAGCGACTTTTCGAGCATCACCAATTGCCACAGCAGCCGTCCGTTGTTGACGCGGCCAGCGATGTGATCATCCGCCGCCTTGGCAACCGCGTTGCTATCAAACAGATCCATTTGCGAGAATGTCAGGCTGTTCGATAGCGCCCGCGCTTCGTCCGCCAAGGCTCCTCGAAACCACTGGTCAATGGGCGTCACGAACCCCATTTTCGGACGATAGAGAATGTCCTTGGGCAGATAGGTTTCCATCGTTTTCTTCATCAGCCATTTGCCCTGCCCGCCCCTAATCCGCATATTCTCGGGCAGGCTGGCGGCAAATTCGAGCAAACGGTGGTCAAGCAATGGCTCGCGCGCCTCAAGCCCGACCGCCATGCTGGTGCGGTCGACCTTGGTGAGGATATCGCCGGGCAGCCACATTTTCATATCGGCATATTGCGCCTGATCGAGCCCGCTTTGCGCAGGCGCATTTGTCATCAGCCGTTCCATATGGTCCTCGGCTCGGTAGCCGCCAATGCTCGCCTGCATACGCTGCGAATAGAGCGCGTGGCGCTGTACCGGATTGGTCAGGCTGACGGCATCGGTATAGCCCTGCGGTCCGGTGCGAGCGAGTGACAGCAAGGTCGTTTTAGCACGAAGCGGGCGCGGTGCCCAGTCGGCCTTTGGGTAGAGATTGCCAAGCCCGCCGAACAATGGTCCGCGCAGTGATTGCGGCAAAAGCCCGCGCAATTGCTCTTCCTTGTGATGAAAGACATGCCGTCGATATCCGGCCAACGCCTCATCCGCGCCGTCGCCGGAAAGAGCCACCGTCACCTGTTCTCGCGCCAGTTCGCAGACACGGTAGGTGGGCAAAGCCGAGGCATCCGCGAACGGCTCGTCAAAATGATAAGCGAGCTTGTCCATCAAACCGAAATCATCAGCGGCAACCGTGCGGCTGCGATGGTCGGTGGCAAAGCGGCGGGCGATTAGTTCGGCGTATTCACTTTCATCAAGCGCGCCGACATCGAACCCGATGGAACAGGTTTTCACCGGCTGGCGGGAATGTTCGGCCATCAGCGCGACAACGCTGCTGCTGTCCACCCCGCCGGAAAGGAACGCGCCGAGAGGTACATCGGCGACCATGCGCGAGACTACGCCTTGCCGCATTAGCCGCAACAGTTCCTCTGACAGGTCAGCTTGGCTGCCCGTGGTGCGTTTGCTGAAATCGATGTCCCAATATTCGGTTGGCTGAGGCAAGGCACGACCCTGCTGGAGCAGCAGAGTATGCCCCGCCGGAAGCTTCCTCACTCCGCGAATGATACAGGCATGATCAGGCACATAACCAAAAGCCATATAGTCATCCACCGCCGCGAGATCGATCTCACGCCGTAACGCCGGATGCGCGGTGAGCGCTTTTAACTCGGAACCGAAAATGACGCTGCCATCGGGAATTTGCGCATAGAAAAGCGGCTTTACGCCCAGCCGGTCGCGGGCGAGGAACAGCTGTTTGGTGCGCGCATCGTGAATGGCAAAGGCGAACATACCATGGAAATGCGAGACGCAATCCGGCCCCCAATGCCGCCAGCTTTGGAGGATGACTTCGCTGTCGCTGTGCGTCTGAAAGGCATGACCAGCCGCCTCCAACTCGCTACGCAATTCGCGGAAATTATAGATTTCGCCATTGAAGCTAAGCGTCAGTGCCCCGTCATCCGAGTGCATCGGCTGCGCCCCGCCTTCAAGATCAATGATCGACAGCCGCCGGTGCCCCAGCCCGACGCCCGGCGCGGTCCACACGCCCGACCCGTCTGGCCCGCGATGCGCAATGGCGTCGGTCATCCGTTTTACCCGGTCAGGGTCAACCGGCTTGGCGGTCTCCAAATGAAAAATACCAGCGATACCGCACATGGGGAGGCCCCTATCGCAATCCGGCGAAGCGGTCAGCCACTTTGTCGATATCGCCCAAGGATTTGACAAAGGCGTCGATGGCGGGTCGGGCAGAACGGTCGCCAACCTGTTCGGCGGAAATAAGTATTGCTACAGCTTGCTGGTTACCGCCGGTCAGGCGCGCCTGAAGCGTCGACAGCTTGATCCGCGCGGCTGACCCACTGGTGATGCCATTGACGCGGTAAAAGCTGACAACTTCGCGCGCTGCACCCTTGGTCTTTATGCGTTCGGAGCGGCCGTCTGCGGGAGCAGGCGTGTTAGCTGTCCACGACCAATATCCCTCGGGATCAATGGCCCCCTGCCCGTATCCGACAAGTTCACGACCTTCGGTTTGCCTGTCATAGACGACAACGAACAAATCCGCCTCTTGTCCAGCAGCATTGCGGTAACGGCCTGACAGATAGTGGCTGCCGCCAACGAAACGTGGCGTCCAATGGACATTAGGGGTGTAAGGCACAATCTGCCAGCCCTCGACCTGCGGCAGCGCGATGCGATCCGGCACTGGCGAGGATTTTGCGGCAACGTAGCTTGACCATCCAAATGGGACTGCAGCGACAAATAACAGCGCCGCGAGCGCGCGCATTGCTGTTGTAGTTTTTAAAACAGGAGATTGCAGCGTCGCCGGATCAAAAGCGGGTGCATCTGCGCGCTTGTCGAAAAACCGCCAGCCAATCGCCATGACCGCTGCGATGACGATCCCGAAGAAAATCCAGCCGTAGAACACATGGTCAAAGCTGGCGGCGAACGCGATGCCGCTCTGTTCGGCGACGTAAATCGTACCGAACGCCCGCAGACCGTTGGCCAATATCGGGACGACCACACAGACCGCCATGAATGCGGCTCGCTTGCCCCAACTTTTGAAGCACAGATTCGCAACAAGGACCCCATAAGCCACCATCGCAATCAGGAACTTTACGCCAGAACAGGCCTCAGCCACGCGAAAAAGGCCGGCTGGCGTGGTAATGAAGATGCCATCGATATGCGCCGGGATGCCAGTCCAGCCGAGAAAAATCATGCACATTTTCGCGGTCAGCGTTTGCAGCGCTGGCACCGCCTCTTCGCCAACGGGTACGAGGAAAAACATATAAAACAACGGGAAGAGCAACCCGCGCGCGACA
>JBGSVG010000087.1:0-2451 GCA_041753095.1 Sphingorhabdus sp.
GTCCCGTCGCGCATCACCGCCGTTTCGGCAAAGAAGCAGCGTGAGCTGGGCCAGGCTATCAAGCGTGCCCGTCACATCGGCCTTCTGCCGTACATCGTGAAGTAGGAGCCGAAACATGGATATCATACTTCTCGAACGCGTTGAAAAGCTTGGCGCCATTGGCGATGTTGTCACGGTGAAGGACGGCTATGCCCGTAACTTCCTGTTGCCGAACAAGAAAGCCCTTCGCGCCAATGACGCAAACCGCAAGGTTTTCGAAGCCAACCGCGCCCGTATCGAAAGCGATAACGCCAACCGCCGCGACGAAGCTCAAAAGGCTTCGGGTTCGGTCGAAGGCAAGCAAATCGTTCTAATCCGCGCAGCCTCGCAAACCGGCCAGCTTTATGGTTCGGTTTCGGTCAAGGACATCGTTGACGGCCTGAACGCTCAGGACGCCAAGGTTGCCAAGTCGATGATCGTGCTCGAACGCCCGATCAAGACGCTTGGCGTGTTCGACGTTAAAGTCGTTCTGCACCCCGAAGTTTCGGTCAACGTTCAGGTCAATGTGGCCCGCAGCGACGACGAAGCCGAATTGCAGAAAGACGGCGTCAACGTTCTCGACCAGATGTTCGAAGCCGAACAGGCCGAGATCGCTGCCGAAGCCATCGAAGCACAGGTTGAAGCCGAAGTCGCAGCCGATGCTGCCGACGAAGCCGAAGCTGCTGCCAATGCAAAACGCCGCGAAGAGCAGGCTGCAGCCAAGGCTGCAGCTGAAGCTGCTGGCGGCCTGTCCGCAGAGGCCGGCGACGACGCATAAGATTTCGTCACGCACGAACAAAGAGCCGCCCATCGCAAGATCGGGCGGCTTTTTTGTGTCTGCAAACCTGCTAGGGCTGCGCGGTGACCACTCCCATCATCATCACTGCCGAAATGGGCAAGATTGATCAGGCATGGGCCAATGGACTACGCCGTCTGCATTATCCGCCAGAGCGAAATCGCGTCGATGCGCACATCACGCTGTTTCATCACCTGCCGCCAAGCCACCTGCCCGAAATCAAATCGCGGCTGGCGGCGCTGGCGTCCGAATGCTCCCCGCCGGTCGCGTATCTTACCGAAGTCATGATGCTGGGCAGCGGCGTCGCCTACCGTGTCGATAGTGCCGAATTGCTATCCATCCGCGAAGAACTCGCAGCGGAATTTCACGGCCTCTTGATTGCCCAAGACCAAGCGCGCCCACGCCTCCACATCACCGTCCAGAATAAGGTCGAGCCGGCCACAGCCAAAGCACTGCATGCTGGCCTATGTGCTGCCTTCAGGCCCCGCCCGTTGGTCATTTCCGGCCTTGCCGCTTATTATTATCAAGGCGGTCCGTGGGACCGTATCGGTGCATGGTCATTTCGCGGCTGATTTCCGTTTCGCGAGGCTTGACCCGTATGGGCCCCAGCCCTATAGCGCCGCCTTGCTTCCCGCCCAGACGCGGGATTCATCCTTGGTAAGGCGAAGTAGCTCAGCTGGTTAGAGCGGTGGAATCATAATCCATAGGTCGGGGGTTCAAGTCCCTCCTTCGCTACCATTTTCCAAAAAATGTGGATGCAGCGTGCGGATTATTGCAGCGCATAGATATTGAATCCTTTGCCCGATTATATTCCTCCAATCCTGTTATGCATGGGAAAATATTGTGCGGGAATTCGGAACACTGCGCGTGCGATGGCGTTTTCGTAGCGATTGGTAATTTTGGACAAGGTGAAATGCGTAAGAAGGTTCTAATTGTTGAAGATGAGTTCATTGTAGCGCTCAATCTTCGGCAAGTTTTGGCAAATCTGGGATTTGAGGTCGTCGGCATAGCGCCCGATGCACCAACCGCCTATGTTTTTGCCGAAAGCAAACCTGATATCGCACTGGTAGATGTCAATCTTCGCGATGGCGAAACCGGGCCTGAAATTGGCCAGACCCTCGCGCAGCAATATGGCGCGACCGTATTGTTTCTGACTGCGAATCCGGCGCAATTAGGCGATGGTGTCCAAGGCGCGTTGGGCGTCCTTTCAAAGCCAGTCGATGATTATTCGATCGAAACGGTTCTCGATTTTCTCGTTAAATATCTGGATGGTGAAAGTACACCACCGCCCCCGCCATCACTCAGAATTTTTAACAATATCGGCGCGGCTGGTTAATTAACGTCGCTCAAAGATGCGCTGTTCGAACAGTCATAACAACTTCAAGTCCATCGCTATTCCAATGGCGGGTAAGCGATCCGCCTAGCTGGCCATTAATGCTCACATCGGACAGCTGTGTCCCAAATCCGGAGTGCCCGGGGGTCGACAATATTTTCGGACCACCCGATTCTTTCCATCGGATGACAACCAGGTCGCCATCTATTTTTATCTGAATGACTATCCGGCCGTCAGCAGTGCTCAATGCACCATATTTGACGGCGTTCGTGGCAAGCTCGTGAATAACGAGCGCAACCGGCGT
>JBGSVG010000088.1:0-18235 GCA_041753095.1 Sphingorhabdus sp.
TGTACGAACCGCCAACCCGATTAGGGGATTTTGAATGAGAGCCACCATAGAACGCGCGACCCTGCTGAAAAGCCTGAGCCACGTCCAGTCGGTGGTCGAGCGGCGCAACACTATCCCCATATTGTCCAACGTCCTGATCGAGGCCAGCGACGGCGGCAAGATCAAGCTGACTGCAACCGACCTCGACCTGCAAATCGTCGAAACCTTTGCCGCCGACGTTGAAACGCCGGGCGCGACCACCGTTTCCGCACACACATTGTTTGAAATCGCTCGTAAATTGCCGGAAGGCAGCCAGGTCCAGCTCCACGCCGCCGATGGCCGCATGGCTGTCAACGCCGGACGCGCGCGGTTCAGCCTGTCGACATTGCCGCGTGACGATTTCCCGATGATTGCAGAGGGCGATTTGCCGACATCGTTCGAAATTCCGGCGTCATCGCTGGTGCAGATTATTGACAAGACGCGCTTTGCGATTTCGACCGAAGAAACGCGTTATTATCTGAACGGTATTTTCCTGCACGTCACCGACGATGCCGAGCCGGTTCTGAAGGCAGCAGCCACCGACGGCCATCGCCTCGCGCGCGTCACTTTGCCCCGCCCCGCCGGTGCAGAGAATATGCCCGACATCATCGTGCCGCGCAAATGCGTCGCCGAGATCCGCAAGCTGCTCGACGAAAGCGGCGATAATTCGATTCAGGTCGACCTGTCCGCGAGCAAGATCCGCTTTACCTTCGATAGCGTCATCCTGACATCAAAGCTTATCGACGGCACCTTCCCCGATTACAGCCGCGTCATCCCGACCGGCAACGACAAGTTGCTCCGCATCGATCCGAAAGCCTTCAGCCAAGGCGTCGACCGCGTTGCCACTATTGCCACCGAAAAAACCCGCGCCGTCAAAATGGCGCTCGATACCGACAAGATTACCCTGTCGGTGACGTCGCCGGAAAACGGCACGGCGGCGGAAGAAGTGTCGGGCCAATATAGCAGCGACAGCTTCGAAATCGGCTTCAACGCGCGCTATCTGATGGATATATTGAGCGAAATCGAAGGCGATGTGGTCGAACTCCACCTCGCCGACGCCAGCGCACCGACCCTGATTCGCGAGAATGACAAGAGTGCGGCTTTGTATGTCCTGATGCCAATGCGCGTTTAAAAAGTTTCGACCAGAATATCATTCTGGTCGAGATTTCACTCAGCAGCCTCCGCCATTGCGATGCTTTGCGGACCCCGCACCACGACGCCGGGCAGCGCGCCTGTCATCACGCCATCGCGGAATGTCACAACGCCTGATTTAACCGTCGCAACATAGCCGGTCGCCTTTTGCAGCAATCTTTTGCCGCCCGCTGGCAGGTCGAACGCCAACCAAGGCTTTTGCAATTTCAAGTCGTCAAAATCGATAACGTTGATGTCGGCCAAATAGCCCGGTTTCAGCACCCCGCGATCATTCAACCCATACAGCCGCGCCGTATCATGGCATTGGCGTTTCACTGCCAGTTCGAGCGGGATCGTCCCCGCCTTGCGGTCGCGCGCCCAATAGCTGAGCAGGAATGTCGGCGATGCCGCGTCGCAGATCGTGCCGCAATGCGCGCCGCCGTCCGACAACGACGCTACGATATCCTCGCGCTGGAGCAGCTCTTTGGTGAAGTCGAGATTGCCATCCATATAGTTCAGTATCGGCAGGTAAATCATGCCGTTGCCATCATCGGCCATCAACTGGTCATAGGCATATTCGGACGCTTCTTTACCGGCTGCTTGGGCAAAGCCGAAGACACTTTCCTCACGCGTCGGTTCGTAACTGAACCCGTCGCCGAGCGGGAATTGCATCGCCCATGCGGCGGTGACCAGCATGAAGAACGGCGCCATATCGACCGAAGGCGGCGGCAAATTCTCCTCCGCCAGCATCGCCGCCTTGAACGCCGGGTCGGACAGCTTTGCCTTCTGCTCGTCCCACGGCAGCCCGGCGATCTTCTGCCAGCTTGGCTTGCGCATGAACGGATGCACCGTGCCGCGCCAGTTCATGATCACGCCGATGCCGCGCAAGCCGATTGCCGCGACCAGATTTGCGCCATTGTCATTGGCCGACTGCATCGCCGCCATTTGCTCGGTCCACGGCATTTGCTTGATCGGCGACTGCAGCATGGTGAAGGCGATGGGCAGTCCGGTCTCGCGGCTTAGCCGGCCCATCCAGCCAAACTCGTCCCATTCTTCCATGAAATCGGTTGTCAATTCGAATACGCCGTGTCCGACCTTGCCCATGGCGCGGCCGATGCCGACCAGTTCGGGCTCGGTCGCAGTGGTGCCGGGGACGAGCTCGCCGTCAATCGACTTGTGCAATATCGTGCGCGAGGTTGAAAAGCCCAAAGCCCCTGCACGCAAGCCTTCTTCCACCAGCCGCGCCATTTCGGTGATATCGGCCTTGGTCGGCTCTTCATTATCCGCGCCGCGCTGGCCCATCACATAGGCGCGCAATGCGCCGTGCGGAACATGGGTGCCGATGTCGATGGTGCGCGGCAATCGTTCCAGCGCGTCGAGATAGTCGGGAAAACTCTCCCAATCCCATTTCATGCCCTCGGCGAGCGCCGTGCCGGGTATATCCTCGACACCTTCCATCAAGCCGATCAGCCAGTCATGCTTGTCTGCGCGCGCAGGCGCAAAACCAACCCCGCAATTGCCCATAACGACGGTAGTGACACCGTGCCAGCTCGACGGCCCCATCTCGCTGTCCCATGTCGCCTGGCCGTCATAATGGGTGTGGATATCGACAAAGCCCGGAGCGACGATTTTGCCGGTTGCGTCGATTTCTTCTCGGCCATGCGTTGAGATATGCCCGATGGCGGTAATGACTCCGCCATCGACCGCAACATCGGCGACAAAGCGGGGTGCACCAGTACCGTCCACCACGGTTCCGCCGCGAATGACCAGATCATGCATATCGACTCTCCTCTATCCTCGCCGAAGGATAGCAGAGTTAATTGTGCGGTTAAAGCTTACTCGGCAGGTTGAACGTCGCTTCCTCTGCGCAAGCGGTTGCCCGCCAGTCCGCGCAAGCGCGCAAAGAAACGCGGTACGACCGCATTGCGCTGCATCCATTCGGCATATTCGGCATAAGCAGGATCGGCCATCAGATGCTTTTCCTCGGTCCGCGCGCGCCAATAATATATGCCACTGACCAAAGCGAGGATGGCGCTGTTGCGGATCATATCGACCGTGCTGCCGGTGGTGACGAGAAACGGCATCGTCGCCAACCACCAATAGGCGTTCTTGCTCAGGTAGGCCGGGTGCTTCGAGAAGGCATAAGGCCCGTGGGTCAATATGCCACGATGCGTGAGGTTCGAGAATCGCAGTCCGAATGCCACGGTCGCCCATGCATAGATGCCGGTGAGGAGAACCAGAAGGCCGCCCCAAATCCATAAAAGGGTGCTATGCCCTTCGAACCAGTAAGCCCAGTCGCTCGTACCGATATGATAATCGAGCGGCCCACCATTGTTCATCAGGATGAAGGGCGGATAGCACATCAACGCCGCGACCCAGCCCGCGAGATACGGATTTGCCGTTCGAATATGCGCGTCGAGCGGCTTCATCGTCAGCATGTAACCGACCGTGGCGAACTGCACATCGACGAGGACCATCGCGGTGATGAGCGCATTCGCGAGCCAAACCGGAGTGGTCGCGACTTCGGCAAAATTCATATTGACGATGTCGCGGAAGCCACCGGGGACGATAGAGATCATGAAGGCGAGGAAAAAGCCCTTCACCGCCCATGCGCGCAGGTGGTGGAATACCTCGTCTCTGTCCCAATCGGCGCGCCCGGCGATCCACGCACCCAAATGCCAAGCCCCATCGCGCGGGTTTACCAGATAGCGGTCGAGCCAGACGACATAGGGCACCGACATAATGATGAGCGGAATAGCGGCAGCCTGAAACATCTGCATCGAAAAGAGATAGGCGCCGTCCCAGTAGAAACGGCACAAGGCATAAATGCTGGCGATGACCGCCCATGTCGCCCACAGCCCGGCAATCTTGATAATGCCGTCGTCAAGGACATCGGCGACAGGGCGCCTAAGGCTCCAGTCGATGCCGGTGGACGGCCGCTGATGGACTTTATCAACGAGCAGCGACCACAGCACCATCGGCAAGCCGCAAAAAACCAGAGCGACTATCGCCGAATAAGGGCCGTCAGCGAGCGCAGGCCAGCCGTCAAAGCCCAACGCCGCGCCAATACTACCGAAATTGCGTGCAATGACGATTGCCAAAGCCAGCCCGGACAGCCCGCTCAAACCGACAGCGGTGCTGACGGCGGACATAGACCGGGGTTCGGCGGCTTTTAAGGCGCTGGCTTTCACGGCCCCGATTTAGCCGCAAATGGTTAAGAAAGCGGTGAAAGCAGTTAGGTTTTACGCTGTCCCAACAACCGCAAACGCAGCGCGTTCAGCTTGATGAAACCAGCCGCATCTTTCTGGTCGTAGGCCCCTGCATCATCCTCAAAGGTCACAACCTTCTCGCTATACAGGCTGTTCGGGGATTTACGCCCAACAACGCTCGCCAAGCCCTTGTAAAGCTTCAATCGAACTGTGCCCGAAACATGCTCCTGGCTGTGGTCAATGGCGGCCTGCAACATCTCGCGTTCGGGGCTGAACCAGAAGCCGTTATAGATAAGCTCGGCATATTTCGGCATCAGCTCGTCCTTCAAATGCGCGGCGCCTCGGTCGAGCGTGATGCTCTCAATCCCGCGATGCGCACGGGCGTAAATTTCGCCGCCCGGCGTTTCGTACATCCCGCGCGATTTCATTCCTACGAAGCGGTTTTCAACGAGGTCAAGACGGCCAATGCCGTGCTTGCGGCCAAGCTCGTTCAGCGCCGCGAGCAACGTCGCCGGCGACATCGCCTCGCCGTTCAAAGCCACGCCGTCGCCTTTTTCAAAGTCGACGGTGATATATTCGGGCGTGTCAGGCGCATCTTCCGGATTAACAGTGCGCGAATAGACATAATCCGGCGTTTCATCCCACGGGTCTTCAAGCACTTTGCCTTCGGACGACGTGTGCAACAGGTTCGCGTCTGTCGAAAAGGGGCTTTCGCCGCGCTTGTCCTTGGGCACCGGAATCTGGTGCTGCTCGGCCCATTCGATGAGCCGCGTGCGGCTGGTTAGGTCCCACTCGCGCCACGGCGCAATGACCTTGATGTCGGGGTTCAGTGCGTAGGCCGAAAGCTCGAAACGGACCTGGTCATTGCCCTTGCCGGTCGCGCCATGCGCAATCGCATCTGCACCCGTTTCGGCAGCAATCTCGATTAGGCGCTTCGAAATCAGCGGCCGGGCAATCGACGTACCAAGCAGGTAATCGCCCTCATAGCGCGCATTGGCGCGCATCATCGGGAAAACGAAATCGCGGACAAATTCCTCGCGCAGATCGTCGATATAAATGTGATGATCAGGCACGCCCATCAGCACCGCTTTGTCGCGCGCCGGCCCAAGCTCTTCGCCCTGCCCCAGGTCGGCGGTAAAGGTGACGACCTCGCAGCCATATTCGACCTGCAACCATTTCAGGATAACGCTGGTGTCGAGACCGCCCGAATAGGCAAGCACGACTTTTTTGATTGAATCTTTCATGAAAGCAGACCTCTTTAAGCGCGTACCTTGCGCGCGCCGCTAGCAGGGGGAAAGCTGAGGCGCAAGCCATGCCAAGCCTTGGCTTGGGCACGAGATTTCGATTTAGCCGGCTTATATTGTACCGGGTTATTTAAGTTCATGAATTCGGCACCGCAAACTTGCTAGAGATATGGCCATGAAACTTCCTTTGCTAATCATGAGCCTCGCGACCCTTTCTCTAGGGAGCCAAGCCTCCGCGAACCCCAATGTCGAGATACGACCCGAGATGCCTGTACTCGGGACTTGGGCTTTGGACGTCGAGCAGATGCCGATTCCTGCTGAACTTCGACCCAAAAATGTATCGATCACCTTTACAGATGTGGGTGCGGGAAAATGGGAAACCCGCATCGATATCACAGGGGCAGATGACAGTGAGCGTCATATGAATTCAATTTATGAACGCGATGGATCAGCAGTAGCTATTGAAGGCGACCAGCTGGAAGTAGATGCAATTGCCGTCTCTACACCCACGCCCAAAACTCTGATTATGGCCCTCGCAAAAAGCGGGCGTCCGGCTTCTACGCGCGTCTACTCCGTCGCTGACGACGGTAACACCATGATCGAAAAGGCGGTTAGCTACAATGATGCTGGTATGCCCGTTATACGAACGAACCGGTTTTTGCGCATAAGCAAATAGAAAACAAAGGCGCGGCGAGGCCAATTCTCGGCTCCGGTGCCTCAGGCGAATATCCCCAGTTCCTAACGCACCAATTCCCAAACCTGCCAGCTGCCGAGCGTAAAAAATAGCGATGCGGCAATCATACGAATAACATTGAGCGATACGCGCTTCACAAGGCCTTCACCAAGGAAGACGGCCGGAACGTTGGCGACCATCATCCCAAAGGTCGTCCCGGCAGCCACGGCAAATGCTGAATGATATTGTGCACCCAATGCCACAGTTGCCACCTGCGTTTTGTCACCCATTTCAACGATGAAAAAAGCGATAGCTGTCGTCAGAAAAATGCTTCCCTTGTGCGAGACTTCAGCTTCGTCATCATCGATTTTGTCCGGAACCAAGGTCCACCCTGCCATCGCAATAAAACCTAGCGCTATGACCCAACGGAACCATGGCGCATTGAGGAGACCGGCTACCTGTTGTCCGACCAATGCCGCAAGCAGGTGGTTCGCAAGTGTCGCTACAAAAATTCCGGCGATAATTGGGAAAGGTGCGCGGAACCGCGTCGCCAGCAATATCGCCAACAGCATCGTCTTGTCGCCAATTTCGGCAATCGCGACGAGCACGGCGGATGTGAAGAAAATATCCATCTGAAACTCCGGGGCCAGGCAGAAAATCGACGCAATGCCACCGGCTACCCCTGCCCGACCGGAACAGGTGCCGATGCCATTGGTCTCGCCTTGGGCCGCTTCACACGACCCCACATGCACCACGACCTCTCGGCCAAATATGTTGATGCATGTCCCGTTTCCGCTGTGGAAACGACTGGCTACTCCCCAGATGACGCGTTATTCCCTAGGCCGCTATCGAGGGAGAAGCAAGATGGCCAAAACGGAACCAAAGACAAAACCGACCGAAATCAGCGCGGCCGCCTATATCGATGCCGTTGCCGACGAACAGCAGCGGGCGGATGCCCATAAGATTGCTGAGATGATGGCGCGACTATCTGGGCACCAGCCCAAAATGTGGGGCCCGAGTATCATCGGCTTTGGCGGTTATCATTACAAATATGACAGCGGCCGCGAGGGCGACATGTGCCGTATCGGGTTCAGCCCACGCAAGGGCAATATGGTGCTATATCTGGTCGACGGATTTGAAGAACAGGCTGTACTTTTGGAAAAGCTGGGCAAGTACAAAACGGGCAAATCCTGTCTTTACCTAAAGCGCCTGAGTGATGTCGATGAAGCAGTTTTGGAACAGCTTGTTGTTGAATCGCTGAACTATATGGCGGCGAAGTACCCCGAATGAAGGCGTAACTTTTCGTCATTTTACCGCGAACACCATATCGCGGACAGGGTTTAACTCCCTTTCTCCCTGTCCGTACCAGACGATAGGAATGTTCCATGAAAAGTGCCGTTACTGTGGTGATGTCCTTGATCCCGCTGACGCTAGGTGGGTGCCAGAAAGCGGCGCCGGTTGTCGAAGACGCCAAGGCAGCGACCACCATCATTGCGGCAAAAAGCCGCGCAACGGCAGAAAATCCAATCGTCGTTGAACTCTATCAGAGCCAAGGCTGCTCCTCCTGTCCCCCCGCCAATGCCGCGGTCAATGCGGTGGCCGACCAGCCCGGCGTCATCGCGCTCAGCTTTGCCGTGACCTATTGGGATCGGCTGGGCTGGAAAGATGTCTTTGCCGACAAGGCCTATACGCAGCGACAATATGATTATGCCCACGCGCTCGGCAACGCCAATGTGGCGACGCCGCAGATCATCATCAACGGCAAGACCGCGATCACCGGCATTAAGCAAGGCGAACTGGCGAGGGGCATCGAAGCGAGTTCGCCGCTAGCCAAAGGTCCGAGCATCAAAATCGCCAACAATAAGATAATGATCGGCAAAGGCGCTGGCCCAGCAAATGTCTGGCTTGTTCGTTACGATCCACGCACGCAGCAAATTGCCATCCGTTCAGGCGAAAACAGCGGACGTACATTACCGCACAAAAACATTGTGCGATCCTTGGAAAAGCTTGGCGAATGGAATGGCGTCGCTGAGAATTTCAAATTGCCGGCAGCGCCAACAGGTCAGTTGAAGAGCGTGATACTGTTGCAACGCCGCAGCGCAGGCGAGATCATTGCTGCCAAATCGCTCTGATTAATCGACCGGCACATTATCGACATTTTTGCCGCGACCTGATTGCCGGATCTTGAACTGGCGCCGGTTATTAAAATAACGCACCGCAACACCAACCAAAATCAACGCCATCACTGCGCAAAGCACATAGGCAACAATTAGCCTCGTTTCCATTATTTCAAAACTCCCGCGACCCGGTTTGCCGGGTAAATTTGGTATAACAAAGGTTGTAAAATGATGTTGGGTATGTGGCAATGATATTTCAGGCTACGATAACATTTATTCGCCACCGGTGCATCCGTGCCACAATGCCTAGCCGGCAATCAACAATTGCGCGTCTTTTGCCATTATCAATTCATGCTGGCCGTCCACAATCATGCAATCGCCGATGGCGGCCTTTTCTCCTCCGATATCGGCCCACCCGGCGAGCGGGATCACCCAGCGCAAACCGGTTTCAGGCAATGCCGCAATATCCGAATCGCTGTTAACCAGCCAGAGATTAAAATGCGGCCCGCCTACAAGCTGCCGCCCCACCGCCGCATGGCCTGACCGGGCATCGGCATAGGGCGCGGCAATCGAAACCGCGACACCATCATCCAGATGCAGTTCGCGCGGCCTGCCATAATCATATAGCCTATACGTGATATCGGCATATTGCTGCACCTCGACCAGCGTTATGCCAGCCCCGATGGCATGCACGGTGCCCGCCGGAATGTAGAAATAGTCCCCGGCCTTAACCGGCTTCCAATCCATCAACTTTTCGATCTCGCCGGACAAAGACGCTTCGCGCAATTCATCAGCGCTTAACGGGCGCGTGGTTCCGATGCCGAGTACCGCGCCCGGTGCTGCATCGACGATGAACCAGCATTCCTCTTTACCCGTTTGCATACCTCGTGCTTGTGCCTGAGCATCGTTGGGATGGACCTGAATCGACAGCTTTTCCGAGGTAAACAGCCATTTGACCAATATCGGCAACTCAGCAGGCCCGTCGCTTTCATACCAGATTTCTCCGATACGCCGACCGCCCATATCGCCAAATGCCGCGGGAATGTCGGTTCGTCCCCAAGGCTTTTCGACCAAATGCTTTTGCAGTTTCATGGCGGGAGTAATGACCGCTTGCCCAAAAAAGTTCCAGCGGAGTTTTTTGCTTTTGCGCATTGGAAACAGGCGCTAGGGGAAGCGCAACGATAAAGAACCTCCCCAGGCACCATAAAAACTGGAGCCAATAATGACAAATTATGTTTCGCGTGCCGGACTGCACATCGCAGAAGAACTGGCGTTATTCATCGAAACGCGCGCGCTGCCTGATACCGGAATAGCGGTCGAGCATCTTTGGCAAGGGCTAGCTGACATTTTGACGCGCTTCGTGCCGCAAAACCGGGCGTTGCTGGCAAAACGCGATGCGATTCAGGCAAAGCTCGACGACTGGCACAAAGCCAATCCCGGCCCGATTACCGATATGGCAGCCTATCAGGCGTTCCTGCGTGAGATCGGTTATCTCGTTCCGGAGCCTGCTCCTTTTGCCATTGGTACGCAAAATGTCGATGCCGAGATTGCGGCAATGGCGGGGCCGCAACTTGTCGGACCCAGCCTCAACGACCGCTTTGTGTTGAACGCGGCAAATGCGCGCTGGGGCAGCTTGTACGATGCGCTATATGGGACTGACGTCCTCGACGCGCCCGCCGCCCGCCCAGGTGGTTATGATGCGCAGCGGGGCGCAGCGGTGGTCGCTTATGCTAAGGCCTTCCTCGACAGCGCCGTTCCGCTCGAAAATGGGTCATGGGCGGATCTGGGCAATCCATCAGGTGGCATCGCGCTCAAAGACTCAGCTCAATATGTCGGCAAGAGCGAGCATGGGCGGCTGTTCCGCCACAATGGCCTGCACATCGAAGTGATGTTCGAACCCGATCATCCGGTAGGCAAGACCGATCCGTCGGGTATCTCTGACGTTATTCTCGAAGCAGCCCTTACCACGATCATCGATCTCGAAGATTCGGTGGCTGCGGTGGACGCTCAAGATAAGGTTGCAGCTTATACCAACTGGCTCGGCCTGATGCGCGGCGATCTGGTCGCATCCTTTGCGAAGGGCGGGCAGACAATGACCCGCGCGCTTGACGCCGACCGGATATATGACAGAGTTACCCTGCCCGGTCGCAGCCTGATGTTCGTGCGCAACGTCGGACATCTGATGACCAATCCGGCTGTACTGCTCGCCGATGGCAGCGAAGCACCCGAGGGCATCCTCGACGCGCTTTTCACCTCACTCTGCGCCTTGCACGACTTGATGGGCCTCGGCACCCACCGCAACAGCCGCGCCGGTTCAATTTATATCGTTAAGCCAAAAATGCATGGCCCCGAAGAAGCCGCATTGACCAACGCTTTGTTCGACTCGGTCGAAGACGTCCTTGGCCTTCCGCGCCATACGGTCAAAGTTGGCGTGATGGACGAGGAACGCCGCACGAGCGCCAACCTTGCCGCCTGCATCCACGCGGTGAAGGACCGGATCGTCTTTATCAATACTGGCTTCCTTGATCGTACCGGCGACGAAATGCACACGGCGATGTACGCTGGCCCGATGATCCGCAAAGCCGAGATGAAAACATCGTCTTGGATTGCCGCCTACGAAGCGCGCAACGTGCAAATTGGCTTGGCTTGCGGTCTGTCTGGCAAAGCGCAAATCGGCAAGGGGATGTGGGCCGCGCCCGATATGATGCGTGACATGATGGTGCAGAAAATCGGCCATCCCAAGGCCGGCGCGAACACCGCATGGGTGCCCTCACCCACCGCCGCGACGCTGCACGCGATGCATTATCATGCCTTTGACGTGTTCGCACGGCAGGCGGAATTGGCCACGGAGCCGACGCCGGGACTCGACCCGCTGCTGACCATTCCGGTCGCGCCTGTCGGGCACAATTGGTCTGACGAAGATGTCACTCAGGAACTCGAAAACAACGCGCAAGGCATTCTTGGCTATGTCGTCCGCTGGATCGACCAGGGGGTGGGTTGCTCGAAAGTGCCAGACATTCATGACGTCGGCCTGATGGAAGACCGGGCGACATTGCGGATTTCTTCGCAGCACATCGCCAACTGGCTACTCCACGGCATCGCGACCGAAGCACAGGTCGATGCCGCGCTCACTAAAATGGCGGCAAAGGTCGACGCGCAGAATGCGGGCGATCCGCTTTACGAAAAGCTGACGCCGGATGGCATTGCCTTCAAAGCTGCGCGCGCACTGATCTTTGAGGGCGTGTCGCAGCCCAATGGCTACACTGAGCCGCTACTTCACAAATTCCGGCTGGAGAAGAAAGCAGCGAGGTAATCGCGATATGCTGCACGCCTCCTGCCTATGCGGCGCTACGCGTTATTCTCTAGATGGACCGATTGGTGAAGTCGCTTTGTGCCATTGCGACCAATGCAAGCGCGCAAATGGCGGTGCATTCAACGTCGCTGTTCTGGTCAAAAGCAATCAAGTCGTGTTTCAATCCAATAGCCGCATTGCAGAATTTGAAAGCTCGCCCGGAAAATACCGTGCGTTTTGCCAAGGCTGCGGCTCGCCGATTTACAGCAGGCGTGATGATTTGCCGGAAATATTCCGGCTTAGGGGTGGCCTGATTGCCAACTTGCCAGAGCCGGAAAAAATCAGCGAGGGCTACAAGGAAAAATCATGGCCTTGGTTAAAACTCCAAACTGGCGGTTGATCCATATCTACCGTCCTGTTGATCGTTTCATCTGTGCTGCCTTCCATTCCATCGCCCGCCGAACGCGGCGTTCGACCGAAGGGTGCGAGTAAAAGGCGATTTCCTCGAACGCCGACGGGCGCGGATAGCGATATTCGGCGGTCTTGACTAACGCGGCTGACAGCGCATCGGGAAGATTGACGGTGCGCAGCGAATAGGCATCGGCTTCGCTTTCGCCAATTCGCGTGACGCTGTTCAACACAGGCTGTGACACAACGGCAATCACCGAAACCATGAACAGCAGGACGGGCAAGCCTTCGGGATCTCCAACCTGCGCCTTACTACCAAATAAAGCCGCCGCACGACCGAACAGCCGGTCGGCAAGAAAGAAACCCAGCATCGCGAGCGCCCCAAACAGGAACACGACGCGCCAGACATGGCCAAGAACGTAATGCCCAACCTCATGCCCCGTTACGGCTTTAACCTCGTCGAGCGAGGCCTCCTTCAGCGCCACATCCGAAATCGCGATTCGGCCCGTCCCTAAAACCCCCGACACATTGGCGGTAAAATTATTCGACTGGCGCGAACCGTCATACATCATCACCCGCTCGTGCGGGATTGCAGCCTCATCAGCCATTTTCAGAAGCGCGGTTCTAACTTCCCCTGCGGGAACCGGCTGATATTCGTTGAATAACGGCTCAATCAGAACCGGCGAAAGCAATATCGTCGCCGCAGCCGCAAATGCGGTGAGGCCACCTGACCACAGCCACCATTTTGACCCTGTTCTGCGAATAAGCGCATAGACACCGAGGAAGAATAGCCCACCCAGTACACTGGACAGCGCAATTCCAATCGCGTCCTGCGTCAGAAAATCAGACAAAGGCTGGCTGGTGCGGCCATAAGAGCGTTCAAAACCCCATTCCTCATAAATGCCCCAAGGCAGGCTTAATAATGCCGAAATCAGGAAAAAGGCGACGCAAATGACCAAGGTCCGAACCGCCCATCCACGCTTTTCGAGCTTGGAGGAGATGCGCTCGAGCAAGCCCAGGCGGACAATGATCCAGGTAACCAGTGCCGACACCAGCAGACCGCCAAGCAACAACCAATGACTGCCGCTTGTATAGCTTGCCGCCTTCTCCAGAGCATCGGGACCGAGACTGTCAATATAGCGCGCGGTTTCTGCCGCTGGATCAAATAGCATATTCTTTTCCTCCATCTGGCTGTGTTAGCTAAATCATACAGTCATCCGATGCAACTACGCATCTTGCCTATGCGCCGTCTCCATGCTTTGTTCGGGAAATGTGGAGGCAGATACTTGCATACGGCATGGCGCTCGCCGCACTTGCGTTCCTGATCGAATGGCTTGGCTTCAAACATTCGGTGCACAGCTGGTCGACCGAATTTTATATCACCTGCGTCGCGATAATTTTTGTCGTACTGGGAATCTGGGTTGGCAACCGCTTGACCGCCCGGCCGCGCATGGCGTTTGCCCGCAATAATGCCGCGATAGCATCGCTGGGCATCAGCGCACGCGAATGCGAGGTTCTTGAAATGCTGGCAGCGGGTCATGCCAACAAGGTTATCGCCCGCCGCCTCGATATCTCGCCCAACACGGTGAAAACCCATATCGCACGGCTGTACGAAAAGCTGGAGGTTGCGAGCCGGACGCAGGCCATCGGCAAGGCGCGCGAACTTGATATCCTGCCATAATTTTTGGCGATTCCATCCAAATCACCCATCTGGGCGATAGCTTATCCTGATTGCTCCACCTTATTCTCCGTGGCATCAACAACGTCAGGGAGAAAGTTCATGGGCAGAATAATAGTCGTTTACGGCGTCATCGCAGGCGTCACGGTCGCGTTGCTCATGCGGGTCGCCATGACGCTGTTCCCAGAAGGCGGCACGGCGGGAATGGTCGCCGGCTTTTCGTCGATGATCATTGCGCTGAGTTTCGTGTTTGTCGGTGTAAAGCGATATCGCGATGTAGAGCTCGGCGGCGTCATTCGTTTCGGCAAAGCGCTTGCCGTCGGCTTCGGTATCGCGGCAATTGCGACATTTTTCTATGTCGCGGCGTGGGAGCTATATCTCTATTTCACCGATTACACCTTCATGGACGAATATACGCGCATAGCGCTCGCGCAGGCGCAGAAGGCAGGAAAGACCGCAGCGGAGGTCGCGGCGCTTGCCAAGGAAATGGATGGCTTTAAAGACCTGTACGCGAACCCAATCAGCCGCTGGGCAGTGACCGCAATGGAGATTTCGCCGATTGCTGTACTGATGCCGGTCATCTCCGCAGCATTGCTCCGCAATAGCCGTTTCATGCCGGCGAAAGTCGCGCTTGCTTGAACATCTCAACTTTCCGGTGCAGTGAAGCTGCATCGGGGAGATTATTATGCGCGAGTTGACTATCCGTTCGGTGATTTTGGGCGGGCTGATTACGCTGCTGTTTACTGCAGCCAATGTGTATCTTGGGCTGAAGGCAGGGCTGACCTTCGCTACATCGATTCCGGCTGCGGTGATTTCGATGGCGATATTGCGGATGCTGCCGGGCGGGACGATCCTTGAAAACAATATCGTCCAGACCATCGCCAGCGCGGCGGGGACTTTGTCGGCGATTATCTTTGTGCTGCCGGGGCTCGTTATCCTGGGTTACTGGCAGGGTTTTCCGTTCCTGACGACCGCGGCGGTCTGCGCAACCGGCGGGATATTGGGGGTAATGTTTTCAGTGCCGTTGCGACGGGCCTTGGTGACGGGTTCTGACCTGCCCTATCCCGAGGGCAAGGCGGCCGCCGAAGTGTTGATCGTTGGGTCCGCTGAAGGGTCGGGGTCAGAAGAAAACAAGCGTGGACTGACCACGATTGTCGTCAATTCGCTGCTGTCGGCGGGTCTATCGCTCCTCATCGCGATGAAACTGGTCGCCGGTGAAATCGCCCATTTCTTCAAGGTAGGTGCAGGCGCGACCGGCGCATCAACCTCGCTCAGCCTGGCGCTCATCGGCGTCGGCCATCTGGTTGGGCTATCGGTCGGCCTTGCGATGTTGCTCGGCATGGCGATCAGCTGGATCGGGCTGGTCCCCTATTTCAGCCAAGGCGTACCCGGGGCCGATGCCGCCGAAATTGCCGGAACCGTCTTCCGCGAAAAGGCGCGTTTCATTGGCGCAGGCACAATTGGTGTTGCCGCCATCTGGACCTTGCTCAAAATTATTGGGCCGATCATCCAAGGCCTGAAAGGCGCTTTCGCCGCATCGGCAGCGCGCGCGGGTGGCGGCGAACTCGCGCTGACCGAACGCGACATTCCAATCAAGATCGTCGGCGCAATCATCGTCCTTACCCTTATCCCCATTGCCTTCCTGCTGTGGCAGTTTCTGGGCGCAACGCCGCTTGCCGGAATGGCGGGGCCGATTATCGGTCTCACGATCGTCTATATCCTGCTCGCAGGCGTCGTGATCGCGTCGGTCTGCGGCTATATGGCGGGTCTGATCGGCGCATCCAATTCGCCAATCTCTGGCGTCGGCATCCTCGCCGTGGTCGGTGCATCGCTAATGCTGCTCGGCTTTTTCGGACGCGGCGAAACGCCTGACCAGACGGAGGCGATGATTGCCTACGCTCTCTTCGCCACCGCCATCGTCTTCGGCATCGCCACCATTTCAAACGACAATCTGCAGGATTTGAAAACCGGCCAGATCGTCGGCGCGACGCCATGGCGGCAACAGGTCGCTTTGGTCATCGGCGTCATCTTCGGCAGCCTCGCGATCCCGCCCGTACTCGACCTGCTCAACAACGCCTTTGGCTTTGCCGGGAGCGTCGGCGCAGGCGAAAACGCGCTCGCCGCCCCGCAGGCTTTGCTGATATCGGCGCTGGCGAAAGGCGTCCTCGGAGGCGATCTTGATTGGAGCTTGCTTGCACTAGGGGCGTTAATCGGCGTGGCGGTTGTAGTCGCCGATGAAATGCTCGGTAAAGCGGGCAAGCGACGCCTGCCGCCGCTCGGCGTCGGCATGGGCGTTTACCTACCGATGGCACTCACCTTCCTGATCGTGGTCGGCACCGTGCTTGGCCATTATTACGAAAAATGGGCAGACGCTCGCAAAGACCCCGAAGCCGCCAAGCGCATGGGCGTTCTTGCTGCAACCGGGCTAATCGTGGGTGAAAGCCTGTTTGGCGTGGCCTTCGCCGGTATAGTCGCAGGCAGCGGCAGCGACGCGCCTCTAGCCGTCGTCGGGGAAAGCTTCGAGCCCATCGCGATGTGGGGCGGCGCGGCGCTGTTTATCGCGATATTGTGGTGGATTTACAGCCGGACGCGGCGCGAGGCGTCTGCATGATTGAGAGGCTGGCTTGGGGATTATTGGCGCTGGTGCATATTACACCCGCGCTGGCGCTGTTCGCGCCATCGCTGTTGACCAAGCTTTACGGCGTCAAGTCGGGCGATCCGCTGTTCCTGCTTATGCACCACCGGGCAGCGCTGTTTCTCGGGGTGGTGGTCGCCTGCATCTGGTGTGCGCTCGACCCGACGCCGCGCAAACTGGGCGTAGTTATTGCGGCGATCAGTATGATTAGCTTCCTTGCGCTTTATTTCACAAATGGCAGTCCGCCGACGTTACGACAGATCGCCATAGCCGACCTTATCGGCCTGCCCGCATTGGCCTATGTGGCATGGAGAGCTTTCAGCTAAAAGCGGCTCAAAGCTTTAGACCCGTTCCCCAAACTCGTCATCCCTGCGAAAGCAGGGATCTCGGGCGGCAATGCACCGCCGTTTAGGCGTTAAGCTGATCCCATAAATCGTGCCAACCCGGGTTCATCGTTTCGATCAGTTCCACCCGCCACATTCGCGGCCATGCTTTTATGCGCTTCTCGCGAATGATTGCCTCTTCGATAGAGGGCACCCATTCGTAATAGACCAACATCTTAAGATTGTACCGACGGGTGAAATGTCCGCCCCGTCCCTGCCGATGTTGGAATATTCGCGCTGGCAGGTTTGCCGTCACGCCGACATACAAGACGCCGTAGCGCTTATTCGCCATGATGTAGACCCAGCCGCCTTTCTCCATCGTGGCGTAGGCGCTAGGCTGCCTTAGATCCCTGCTTTCGCAGGGATGACGAGGTTGAAGTGACAGCAGGCAATTCGCTACCCATTGGCATCAATAAACCGCTCCGCATCAAGCGCAGCCATGCAACCTGTGCCTGCGCTCGTCACGGCCTGGCGGTAAATATGATCCATCACATCGCCTGAGGCGAACACACCCGGCACGCTGGTTTCGGTCGCCTGACCCTCGGCACCGCCGCGCACCTTGATATAGCCGCCTGCCATATCGAGATGTCCTTCGAAAATCCCAGTATTGGGCTTGTGGCCAATTGCGATGAATACGCCGTGGAGTTCAACGTCCTGCGTGCCGCTGCCGTCGGTCGCGGCAATACGCATCCCCGTGACCCCGCTCGCGTCGCCGAGCACCTCGTCGAGCCTATGGTTCCACTTGATCGTCAATTTGCCCTCGGCCTCGCGCGCGAACAGGCGGTCTTGCAGGATTTTCTCGGCCTTCAATTTGTCGCGCCGATGGACCAAAGTCACATGGCTGGCGATATTGGCGAGATACAGCGCTTCTTCGACTGCGGTATTGCCGCCGCCGATCACTGCCACCGGCTTGTTGCGGTAAAAGAACCCGTCACACGTCGCGCAGGCCGACACGCCCTTGCCCATGAACGCGGTCTCGCTTGGCAGCCCGAGATATTGCGCGCTCGCACCGGTCGCGATGATCACAGCGTCGGCGGTATAATCGCCCGCGCCACCGGTCAGCGTGAACGGCCGCTTCGAAAAATCGACCTTCTCGATATAGTCATTCTCGATGCGCGTTCCGAAGCGCTCGGCATGTTTGCGCATCCGCTCCATCAGTTCTGGCCCCATGACGCCCGCATCATCGCCCGGCCAGTTGTCGACCTCGGTCGTCGTCATCAACTGCCCGCCGATCTCGACACCGGTGATGATCATCGGCGACAGGTTCGCGCGCGCGGCATAGACGGCGGCGGTGTAGCCTGCCGGGCCGGAGCCGATAATGATGACGGGGGCGTGGCGTTCGTTGGTCATAAGTCGCTTTCTGATTCTGTTGCGCACGACATAGGCATTGCGCCTGTATTGGCCAAGGGCAGCGCGTGACTTATCCCCACGAAATTAAGGCTTCACA
>JBGSVG010000089.1:0-5644 GCA_041753095.1 Sphingorhabdus sp.
CGAAGAAACTCTCCGCAACTATCCACCGCTGGTTTTCGCAGGTGAAGCGCGCAACCTGACCGCCGATCTCGCGAAGGTCGTCGAAGGCAAGGCGTTTTTATTACAGGGCGGCGATTGTGCCGAGAGCTTTGCCGAGTTTCATCCCAACAATATTCGGGACACATTCCGCGTCATCCTGCAAATGGCGGTCGTACTGACTTTTGCGGGTAAGGTGCCTGTTGTAAAGCTGGGTCGGATGGCAGGGCAGTTTGCCAAGCCCCGCTCGACACCGACAGAAACCATTGGTGGTGTCGAGCTGCCGAGCTATTTCGGTGATATCATCAATGACATCGAGTTTAACGCTGACGGTCGCGAGCCTGACCCAGCACGAATGGTACGCGCTTACAGTCAGGCAGCATCAACGCTGAACCTGCTGCGCGCATTCTCAAATGGCGGCTATGCCAATTTAAAGCAGGTTCACGCCTGGACGCACGACTATATGGGCCGTTCGCCCTGGGCGCAAAAATATAAGGAAACGGCGGACCGTATTGGCGAGGCGCTCGACTTTATGGAAGCGTGCGGAATTACGCCTGAGACGGTTCCGCAAATTAAAGGCACCAGCTTTTACACCAGTCACGAGGCGCTGTTGCTGCCGTATGAGCAGGCAATGACCCGGCAGGACAGTTTAACCGGCGGCTGGTATGACACATCGGCGCATTTCCTGTGGATTGGCGACCGTACCCGGTTCGAAGGTTCTGCACATGTCGAGTTTCTGCGCGGTATCGGCAACCCGATCGGCATTAAATGCGGTCCGAGCCTTGAGCCCGATGCGTTGTTAAAGATGCTCGATCTGTTGAACCCGGCTCGCGAAGCTGGTCGTATCACGCTGATCTCGCGATATGGGTATGACAAAGTCGAGAGCGGTTTGCCAAAGCTGGTGCGCGCCGTGCAGCGTGAGGGCCATCCGGTTATCTGGTCGTGTGACCCGATGCATGGAAATGTCATCAAGTCGGACAGCGGCTACAAGACGCGGCCTTTCGAACGGATCCTTGCCGAAGTACGCGGATTCTTCGCTGTACACCGCGCAGAAGGCAGTTTTGGCGGCGGCATCCATATCGAGATGACCGGCCAGAACGTGACGGAGTGCACCGGCGGCGCGGTTGCAGTGACCGATGAAGGGCTTGCTGACCGCTATCATACGCATTGCGATCCCCGGTTGAACGCAGCGCAGTCGCTCGAACTCGCATTCCTCCTTGCCGAAATGCTCAATCAGGAACTGACCGAGCGCGCCAGAAAAGCAGCGTGAACAGGAGATTTGCCATGCAGGGTACGGTCGTCAAATCTGGCGTTGGTTTTGGCAGCGCGCTGGCAATCGTCATCAGCTACACTGCTCATAAGTCTGTACTTTGGGCGATTATCCACGGCATATTCAGCTGGTTTTACGTCATCTATTTTCTGCTACGGCAGTAAAGTCACGTAAACGCATGTAGTGGTTGCGTCATTTGGCGCAGCGCTGATACATTGCGACGATGAAGCATTTCCTGTTCATTATGTCGGCGGCGATGGCAGTGTCAGCATGCTCGTCGGGCGTAGAGACCCGAATTTCAAGTCGCGGAATTGCTTCGCCCGTTGCCCAGTCATATATGACTATGTCAACCGCTGAGGCATCGCCAGAGTTGCAGTCGGCTTATGCTATAGTCGCCCGCAGCCTCTCGGATAAAGGGTTCTCCAGCGCCAAAGAAGCCCCCCTCCATCTTGAGGTCACGGTTGACCGGCGCGATGCGTCGCTGGCATTGGGGTCGGCGTCTGGTCCGCAAAGCCTCTCTGCTTCTAAGCGGCGTATACCGCTCCAAAATTGTAAGGACATGGAATACAGGCTAGGCATCACAATCACACGCATTGCCGATGGCGTTGAACTTTACAAAGGGACAGCAGCCGAACATCATTGCAAATTGCCGATGGCCGATGCGTTGCCCGGTTTGGTCGATGCAGCGCTTGCTGATTTCGGACAGCCGCGAGGCACATATTCAGTGAAACGAAAAGCGCGAGACTAAGCTTCCAGCGCTTCGGGTAGGGTGAAAATAAAGCGCGCCCCGCCTTCCTCAGCATTGCGGGCAGTCACCATGCCGCCATGGCGCTCGATTACCGCCTGGACGAATGTCAGACCCAATCCGGTGCCTTTGGCCCGACCTCGCTGATCACCGCCAGTGGCAAAGCGCGAGAAAAGATTTGCCAGTATCCCCGGCGCTATCCCCTCGCCATGATCTGAAATCGTCACGACAATGTTCGATGAGGCATCACGGCAGATGGCGATATCGACCACCTCGTTGTCCGGACTGAATTTGATTGCGTTGTCTATCAGGTTGCAAGCAGCGCGCGAAAGACTGTCGGGTTCGGCCTTAACAAATGCACCATTGCTGCTGTCGCCAAATGCGAATTTGATGCCGCGCTCTCTCGCTAATGGCCACAGGCCGTCGGCAGCTTCGCGGACGCAATCGGCGAGAATGACGTCCTCTCCTTCAAATTCGGTTTCTGCCATACGAGCGATTTCGACGAAATCCTGCGCAAGCTGCATCGTACGGCGGGCGTTACGCTCGATCCGCTTTTTGGCATCGGCATCCACATCGCCATCAAGCAAGGCAATGATTGTCGATTGCGGCGCGCGCATATCGTGCGAGAGAAGTTGCAGGACTTCCTCGCGTTCTGTCTCGGCGCGGGCGAGCGCTGTGATGTCGGTCAGGTAATGAATGTGACCATGTAAAATTCCGGAATCGCTGCGCACTTCGGATCGGCGCATGACGAAGGTCTGACCTAGCGGTGACAAAAACCGAACAAATTCAGGGCTCTCATGGCTCGACTTTGCGAGATATGCGTCCACCATCGACCGCTGGTGCCCAATGACAATCTGGTCCAGCGCCTTAGACAGTTTCAAGCCGGTGACATTATTGCCAAGCCGGTCGTCGAGCAGTCGATTGGTAAGGATGATGCATTCATCGGGGCCCGTGACAAACATTGGATCGGGCAGGTCGGCGAGCGTATCGGCCACAAATCGGCGCAGATCGCGCATATGATCGATGGCTCCGGCAAGCGCCTCGCTTTGCCTGCCGACCAAGTCCGTCGCTCGGCTTTGAGCAATAGGCACCGGATTGACCTCGCCTTCTCGCTCCAATGCCTGCAACTCGGAACTCATAAAATCGCTCATCGCCTGCAATCGTCGCCAACCCCACAGCGGATAAACTAAAAGAACACCGAGCAGCGCCGCGCCGGGCGGGAACCAGATGTGGCGCCATAGCAAGCCCGCGCTTGCTGCTAATATCGCCGCTAGCGAAAACAGCGACATGACAAGAACCACCCGCGGTCGCCAGCGAAGAAATCCTATCAGCAACAGCCATAAGGGGATTAGCGAAAGCGCTATGATCCAGGCCATCGGCAATGGCTTGATAAAATCATCACGCCGCAATGCGCCGAGCATGTTGGCCATGATTTCGACCCCGGATAACAACCCGCTTTCGCCGTTTGGCGTTGGAAAGTTGTCGCCCATACCAGCGGCGCTCGCGCCAATAATGATATCTTTTCCTCGCACCATTTCGTCCGGAACGTCGCCTGCCAGTATGTCGGCATAGGATATTTCGGCAAAGCTACCGCGCTTGGCATAAGGGATGAGCACATTTTGGTTGCAGGTAGCATCGGATTTAGCCGCCCGCGAATGTGGTCCGTCATCACCGCGGTACACTAGCTCCATCAAATGCGGCCAACGCGGGCCTCCGGCGTCCGGCTCAAAACAAAGCTCTGTCCGTCGTACAATGCCGTCATCGTCGAACAGGACGTTGACATGACCAATGGCCTTGGCTGCGGCGGCAAATGACGGGGCAGGGGCAATTGTGTCGTAAGCACGACCGTTGCTGCCCGGCGTGACAAAATGAAGTGGCATAAAGACTGGCGCGGGCCCAGACGCCATCGCCGCTGCCAGCTGCTGATCGTTTCCTTCGCTCTCGCTCAGCAGAATATCCAGTGCGATGGATCGCGGCTGCTTGGCTTGCAGCTTTTCAATCAGCCTTGCATGCAGGCTGCGGTCCCAAGGCCATTTGCCCAAAGCTGCAAGGCTTGGATCGTCAATGGAGACCAGTAATACGTGCTGGTCAGCGGATGGCCGACCTGCAGCGCTCAACCGGTCGTAAAGCAAATTGTCGAACGAGTTTGTGCCTCGCCAGTATAACGCGCCCGTTACGATTGCAGTCGCCAGCAAGCCAATACCGACCCATTCTATCGCAAGACGCAGGCGCAATTTCATGGTGCATAATCAGCGGCGGACATGGAAATATCAAGCGGCGATGCGGCAGTCAGGTCCCTGATACCGATAACTTTTCCATTGACGTCCAATTGGTAGCAACTTCGCCATCCAGATATTGCACAACGCCAACGCGCCAGAAATAATCGCCTTGTGGTAGGTCGGATAATATTACGCGGTCGCTCGTTAGCCCCGCTTCATCGACCATGGCAATTTGATCGGTGGCATTTCGGAACAGCTGGAAATGAAATCGCTGCGTGCCTTCGCCTTCGCCGACCCAGCGGAACACATAGCCCTCATCGCTCTGCCCTGCGGTCGCACTCACGCCGTTTAATCGGCGCTTGAAAGCAAAAGTCGCAGGCATTCCCTGAATACCATTGGGTGAAATTGCGCGCGCACGGACAAAGTAATTGCCATTGGGCAGGTCGGTAATATCGGCCTTACCATCGGCAGCAATGACGTCGGCGAGCTGTTCGATGAAACCAGAATCGGCGCCTATCGTATAGCGCACACCGGTTGGTGCTTCGGACTGAAAGGTCACGATTTTATCCGCTTGGGTTTTGCCCGGCTCTCGCAACGCAGGCGGTATGAGCAGGGCCTCGGCGATCACACTGCCATCTGCCCTAATCGCCAGTCCGTTGCCTGCAGCTAACGCCCTGCTAACGTTCGAAGCGGCGTTAACCGCGAGCGCACCCTCGACGATCTCTACAAAATCGCTGGCGCTATCAGAATCAAATCGCGACTGGAAATCAGTGCCGCGTACGGCGGAAACAGCCTTTGGTGTGCGGACCTGGTAGCGGTCATCTGGCGATTTGTGCTTCACGACCGAAGAGCGAATCCCGCCGTTGGCGATATCGAAATCATAGTCCACACTGCCGCCTAGCACATAGCTGCGCAGGCGGCGGATACGGATGTTGCTGTTGGAAGGCAGCGAAACGCGAGAGCCGTCGTCAAGCTGCATGGTTGCAAAGGATGAGGGGCCGGTACTAATCGCAGCACCCTCGCGTAATATCTGGCCAACCGATGCGGTTGCCGCGCTCGCCAGTACCTGTCCGCGAACCGAAATCAGCCTTGCATTGGCTGGTTTGAACTTCAGTAGATTACGTGGGATCGAGATTGTCTTGCCAACCGGGATTGCGAAAGGGTCAGCTATCCGGTTCTGTCGCTGGACGATTTTATAGTCCGCCCGCGATTGCAAATATCGATCAGCGAGCTCGATCAGAGTATCGCCTTGCTGCATTGTATAACGAACAGAAGCATCGTCTGTCGACGCGTGCAACGGCAGTGCACTGGTCAGCGCAAGCAATACTCCGCCGATACCACCTAATGTGCTTGCCCGTCGCAAATTAACCGCCCTTCGCAATTGACTCCAGACGG
>JBGSVG010000090.1:0-2191 GCA_041753095.1 Sphingorhabdus sp.
GCGGGCAATGACCGCCCCGGTGACAGAGCCGCATGCCATGATGGAACGCCTGCGCGCGTCTTTTTAGGCGTCGAACTGAAGGCTGGCGAGGCGGCCGTATAATCCGCCAGCAGCGCTCAGGTCCGCATGATTGCCTTCTTCTACAATCCTGCCTTGGTCCATCACAATGATGCGGTCTGCCGAGCGGACCGTTGCCAGCCGGTGGGCGATGACAATCGTTGTGCGGTCCTTCATCAAATGATCGAGCGCATCCTGAACGAGCTTTTCGCTTTCTGCATCCAGCGCGCTGGTTGCTTCGTCGAGCAGCAGTATGGGTGCTTCGCGAAGTACCGCGCGGGCGATGGCTATCCGCTGGCGCTGCCCGCCCGACAGCCGCGCGCCGCCTTCACCGAGATAGGTATCGAGGCCCTGCGGCAATTCACGCAGGAAATTCGCGGCGTTGGCCTGCTCTGCCGCATGCCAGATTGCGTCGTCATCTGCGAGCCAGTTGCCGTAGCGCAAATTGTCACGCGCAGAAGAGGCAAACAATACGGTGTCCTGTGGCACATAGGCCATCCGCAACCGGATTTCCGCCGGATCGGCGCTAGTTAGCGCGACACCGTCGATGCGGATAGCGCCGGTTTCAGGGTCATAGAATCGCTGCGCCAACTGGAACAATGTCGATTTACCAGCACCCGAAGGGCCTACAACCGCAACCGTTTCACCGGGGTTGACCTTCAGGCTAAAATTTTCCAGCGCCGACACTTCAGGCCGGGTCGGATAGCGAAATCCGACATTCTGGAACTCCAATTGCCCACGAGGTGGCATAGGCAGGGCTATCGGCTTTGCGGGGGGCGCAATGTCGGGCTCAGCAGCGAGCAACTCTGCCAGCCGCCCTGACGCACCGGCACCACGCACAAGGTCGCCATAGACTTCGGTAAGTGCTCCAAAGGCGCCAGCGACCAATCCGCCCGTCAGGACGAACGCCGCAATTGTGCCACCGGTCAATCGGCCCTCAATAACGTCGATTGCTCCTTTCCACATCAGAAGCGTTATCGCGCTGAAGCTGAGCGCCATCACGATTGCTGTCATGCATGCCCGCAGGCGGATGCGCTTTTTCGCGGTGTTGAAGGTCGATTCGACACTGCCGCTGAAGCGTTCGCCCTCGCGGCCTTCCTGGCCGAATGCCTGAACGATACGCATTGCGCCGAGCGTTTCGGATATCATCGCGCCGACGTCTGCGATGCGGTCCTGACTGGCGCGTGAAGCTGACTGAAGCTTGCGTCCAATAAACACGATGGGAACGACGATGACTGGAATCGCCACCAGCAACCCAATCGCCAATTGCGGCGCGAGCGTGAACAGATAGACCGTGCCGCCAATGCCCATCACGATATTGCGTAAAGCCACCGAAACTGTCGTGCCGACGACCTGTTCGATAACCGCAGTATCGCTGGTCATTCGGCTGGCTATTTCGGCTGGTCTGTTATGTTCGAAAAAGGCTGGGCTCTGACGCAGAAGGTTGCGACTGACCGACAGACGGATGTCGGCGACCGTCCGTTCCCCCAACCATGAAACAAAATAGAACCGGAACGCGGTAGCCACTGCCATCACCGCAACGATCAGCAGCAGATATTCAAACCAGCGTGCAATATCGGCGGGATTGCCTCCGGCGGCAAAACCGCGGTCAATAACCAGTCGAAATCCTGCAGGGATCGCGAGCGTTGCCAAAGCGGCTACGGTCAGCGCCAGCAGCGCAAATAATATCTGGCGGGGATAGGCCGACGTATGCTGCCACACCATCCGCAGATTGCCGAGCTTCTTGCCATTTTCCGGGGGAGCCGCCGCCGCCTTGTCATCCTGGACGGGCACGCGGCTCGCGTTTTGCAAATCTGCCGATATGTCATTCATGCGGTTCGCCTAGCAGTGCGTTGCGCCACCCACAATTAAAGACAGGCAAACGTTTTAACTTTTTTATGGTGCAATGCACAATAGCGGCTTATGTGTTGTCGCCAACAACTCCCCGGCATTGGCTGGATGAGATGATTTTAGGGACGCAGATATGCTTTATACCGGTTATGATATTCAACGCAGCATGCTCGCAGGCGCGGGCTGGATTGCGCAGAAGCAGGCTGATTGGCTTAATAACTTCACCAATGGTCCGTTCAATTATGGCGGCCTTGCTCCGGTGGCTGCATCCGCGCTTGATGTG
>JBGSVG010000091.1:0-1863 GCA_041753095.1 Sphingorhabdus sp.
ACCGAGGTTGAATTGCGCGCGGAATTTGCCGAGGCGAAGGAAGGCCGCCGTGCCGATGTCACCTACGACGATTTGGGCGGCATGGGCGACACCATAAAGCAATTGCGCGAAATGGTTGAATTGCCGCTGCGTTATCCGGAGTTGTTCACGCGTCTCGGCGTCGATCCTCCACGTGGCGTGCTGCTGCATGGGCCGCCAGGGACCGGCAAAACGCGGCTGGCACGCGCGGTAGCCAATGAAAGCGAAGCCGAATTCTTTCTGATCAACGGTCCCGAAATCATGGGCTCGGCCTATGGCGAATCGGAGAAGAAGCTGCGTGAAATCTTCGAGGCAGCGACCAAGGCAGCCCCGTCGATTCTGTTTATCGATGAAATCGATTCCATCGCGCCGAAGCGCGATCAGGTTCATGGCGAGGCCGAGAAGCGGCTGGTTGCCCAGTTGCTGACGCTGATGGACGGTCTGGAACCACGAACAAATCTGGTGGTGATCGCCGCAACCAACCGGCCCGAGGCGATTGACGAGGCGTTGCGCCGCCCGGGCCGTTTCGACCGCGAAATCATCGTTGGAGTTCCCGACGAAAGCGGTCGCCGTGAGATACTGGCGATTCATACCCGCGGCATGCCATTGGGTCCGCGCGTCGATTTGAAAGAACTGGCGCGTACCACTTATGGGTTTGTCGGGGCGGACCTGTCGTCGCTTACCCGCGAAGCAGCGATTGAAGCGGTTCGCCGGATCATGCCCAAGCTCGATCTGGCGAGCGGCACCATTCCGTCTGAAATCCTAGAAAATCTCAAGGTCACCCGCGACGATTTCTTCGAGGCGCTGAAACGCGTGCAGCCATCCGCAATGCGCGAAGTGATGGTGCAGGCGCCCGATGTCCGTTGGGAGGATGTTGGCGGTTTGGACGAGGCGCAGATGCGGCTAAAGGAAGGTGTGGAATTGCCGTTGCGCAACCCCGATGCTTTCCGGCGGCTGGGTATTCGTCCGGCCAAGGGCTTTTTGCTTTATGGCCCGCCGGGCACTGGCAAGACTTTGCTCGCCAAGGCTGTCGCACGCGAGGCCGAGGCGAATTTTATTGCCACCAAATCATCAGACCTGCTGTCCAAATGGTATGGCGAAAGCGAACAGCAAATCGCCCGCCTTTTCGCGCGTGCTCGTCAGGTCGCGCCTTGTGTCATCTTCTTCGACGAGATCGATAGCCTAGCCCCGATACGCGGGGGTGGTCGCGGCGAGCCGCAGGTCACCGAACGCGTGGTCAATACGTTGCTTGCCGAAATGGACGGTCTGGAAGAGCTGCAATCAGTGGTTGTGATCGGCGCAACGAACCGGCCGACCTTGCTTGACCCGGCGCTATTGAGACCGGGGCGGTTCGACGAGCTGGTGTATGTGACGGTGCCCGATAAGGGAGGCCGCCGCCGGATATTGGGCATCCACACTGCTAAAATGCCGATAGGCAAGGATGTCGACCTCGACGAAGTTGCCGAGCGGACAGAGCGTTACACCGGCGCCGATCTCGAGGACCTTGTCCGCCGTGCTGGGCTATTCGCGCTGCGCGAAGGCGGGAACGATGTGAGCGAGGTTAACATGGTCCATTTCACCCAAGCGCTGAATGCCTCACGTGCGACCGTGACTGTGGAAATGGAAGAAGAATATGGCGCGATGGAAACCAAATTGAAGACCGCAGCGTTGCAGCCGCAGGGAATGGGCTTTGTCTCACCCGGTATGATGAAACCCGTGCGCGATTCCAAGCACGAGCCATGAAAATCAGGCGGGCGTTACCAACGCCCGCCGGCCCCAGATGATTAGAAAGGCGAGGGAGGCAGCAATCAGGATGAAGGTCGCTGGTTCCCACCAGTTGAACAG
>JBGSVG010000092.1:0-33805 GCA_041753095.1 Sphingorhabdus sp.
TGCGAAAGCGCAAAGGAGCCGCTAGGGGCGTCGCTTCCCGAATGGGATGCGGAGACGTGGCCGAGTGGTCGAAGGCGCACGCCTGGAAAGTGTGTATAGGGGTGACTCTATCGTGGGTTCGAATCCCACCGTCTCCGCCACGCAGTCACATGAGCAGGGTAAAATCCTGGGGATTACGAAGAAATCCCGCGAAACTGCGCCAATGCGATAGCCAAACTACACCTAAAGACGGCCCGATTACCTGATTATCAGAATCTATGGGTCCATTGTCTCTGCTGCTCATGCGGTCGGTTGAGTTACAAATTTTGTATCTTTTCTCCGGCAGCAATCGCTGCAGTAGCCGCCGTTCGAAACTACAAATAGCCTAATGAAAAGTTGCCATTCATTCAGCAGGGCTTAGGGAAATTTAGGCGAATTTCAGATAGTTGTTTGTCGCCAGTTGAGCTGCGCGAAGACAAGTCGGCGACACAAACTTAACGGCGACCGGGTTTGTCGAATAGGGCAAGCGCATCGGTTAGGCAGAGGATTGACGCCCTTCCATTGCCTTGATCGACGCTTTCACGTCCGCCGTTGATCACAAAGGACCGTTCTGCCGCGACATCCTTCACGGCTTCGTAAAAGCCACCCTTTGGTGCCTCATCCTCGCCCAGTTTGACCTCGATTGCCCAGCGCCGGTCCCCACCAAAGTCGATAATGATGTCGATTTCCTGCTTTTTGTCATTCCGATAAAAATATAGCTGGGCAGAACTCGGTAGCCGAAGGGACAAGGCTTCGAGAACGAACCCCTCCCAGCTCTTTCCGCAAAGCGGGTTGGCGCAGAGCTCTTCGACGGCAGTGATTTTCCAGTTTTCATGAAGCAGGCCGCTGTCACGGATAAAGTATCGCGCTGGCTTTTGGATGCGCTTCTCTTCGTTTCGAAACCACGGTCGCAGCTCCCGGACAAGGCGCATTGCCTTTAGGTAGGCTAGCAAGTCTCGGACAATATCGACTTTGCAACCAAGACGCTTTGCGACTTGGTCCAATATCATCGGCTCGCCCTGTTGGATCGCAATCTGCTCCCACATGGGACGAGCAAGCTCGGGCCTTGTCAACAAACCGCCCGGAATCCATGCCGGGTCGAGAAAGGCAGTCAGATAATCGCGACGCCAGTCAAGGCTTTCGCCGATGTCTTCAGGCAGATATGCTTTCGGATATCCACCTCGCAACCAGAGCTGCTGCTGGATGTCGAAACTGTCGGCGATGGGCGCCATCTGTGCTGTCTTCTCGGCAACGTCAGCGGCATTAGCAGCCGTCAGCGTTGGGGCAACCTCGATTGCAACTTCGGCAAGCTGAAACCCGTGCAGCTCGACAACTGCTAATCTGCCACCCAGCTGCGCTGCGAGCCGGGTCAAATCCGCCGCTGCCGAGCCCAGCAACAGCCAGCGCGTCGGATCAGAATCAGCTTCGCGCTGATCGAGCAACGCACGAAGTTGTGGAAATAGCAGGGGAAGGCATTGGGCCTCGTCGAGAATGATCAGCTTGCCGCGATGTTCGCCAAGAAACGTTTCGAGATTCTCTACTTCTGCGGCCTGATTTGGCTGTTCCAAATCGCGATAAACGGCACCGTTGCCATGCTCCGCCTCCAGCATGCGCGCCAGCTCGGTCTTGCCCACCTGCCTCGCACCGACAAGCAGAGCGCAACCTCTCTGTTCCAGCGCGCGTTCAACGTCGGCCCGCTTTGTACGTGCGATCAGGTCTCGCACGGTTTTGTCAGATCAAGAACGACGATAGCTATGTCGGCGCGACGTTCGATGGGAAGCAACGCTTGAAGCGCGAGTTGCATATCGAGCGCGCTTTCTGGCTTTGGTGCGTCATTGGGAGGCAACTTCAGCCGTCTTCCCGCCGGTGCTTTAGCGCCGAACCAGAATACAACATAAATGCCCTTTTTCGCGGCCTTATGCTCGATGCTGTAGAAGCGATCGAGCTGAGTGGCGGCAGCAGTCCAAACGTCTTTGTGCCATTGGCCTTTGCATTCAAGGGGAACGAAAATGTCGCCAAATACGAACGCTCCATCGCTTCGATTGCCTTGCGGCATGGCAACTTCGGGAGGCGTTTGAATGTTGAACGGCAAAGTCGGCCCAAGTGCGATCAACAATTGATCGCGGCACGCATTCTCGCCCCGCGGCTTACCTGCGTCGTCATAGAAATTGTTGACCGGATTGAGCGGGTCGCCTCGCAGCCTTCCTTGCAAGAACGCTAGCTCGCCGAGGATGATTGCCTGCACATCCGCTGCGTTTTGCGGTTGTCCGCTATCGCACAGTATTGCCTTGTAGGTTGCAAGCGACGGGGTTTTGAAATTGGCTTCGAGGCGAGATCGGCGCTGCATGGCGATCGCTGCCTGTACGGAAGCAGTGTATCCGTCTTCCGGTGTATCGCGTAGAACGCGAAGTACACGCGTTGCCTCATCCGACGGATCGGTTGCGATCTGAAAAACGGCCCATTCGAGAAGCTGCGTCGCATCCCACGGATTGTCGTCCCCGCTGGTGACGCCTGAGGGGCGGTTGGCATAGGGCCACAAAACCCGGAAGGCCTGTACTATCCACTCCAGTTGCGCCAGCGACGCGGATATCTGCCCTTCCTTGTCGCCGAAGCGACTGTAGAATGTCTGGCTCAAATACCAGAGCCATTCGCGGTCGAGTTTCGAAGGATCGGGAAACGCCTTAACCGCTTCGTCAAAATCGAAACCGAACTGAATGCCACGCCAATAGCGGTATCGATCGCTTTCCTGCGACATTGAAGCAAGACGGCCTTTGGCAATTACCTTCAATCCGTCGAGCCAGTTCTCCTGATCTTCGCCCAGCGCCGCAATCAGGCATCCCGCCAGTTCGCGCTCTATGTCGAGTGCAATGTTAGGGTGAAGCTCCAGCCATTCGCGCGACAATTTCAATGAAAGCGGGCGCTCGCCTTCCGTGCGCACAAAGCGGTAAAGCCCCTGAACATGCGTGCGATTATGCTTGAATATCGGCTCCATCTTGCGCCGCCAATGCATCTCATAAGCCGCTTGATCGCGCTGAAGATGTTCGCGCAAATCATCTTCCAGCCCATCGAATTGCTCACGGCCGCTCAGCAACTCCTGTTCGCAGCCCAGCAGCAGAGCGGAGACAAGATCGGCAGGAAGATCATCGAAGCTTTCCCCCGCCAGAAACCTGCGTCCTGCCCCCGCAAGCATCGGATAGATGAAATTCCAGGTACGCGATTCCGCATAGCTTTGCGCTATCTGGTCCGCTGTTGGCAAATCGCTGCGGCGTAGCACTGCTTCAAAGCCCTTTAACGCGGCATCACGAACTTCCCGCCCAAGCCATTCTTCGATGCGGCCTTCTGGCGGGCCTTTGCGTTCGAGGTCACTAAACATGTCGAGATAGGCACGTGCGGGATTGATAATCCAGCCCAGATCGCCGCTGCGGACAGCGGCAATATTGGCAGTATAGTTCTTGCGACCCTTAGCCTTGTTCGCGGCCTCTCGCTTTTCGCGTTCGCGCCTGTTCCTGCGATCCTTGATTTCCCATTCTTCCAACTTGCCGCGTTTCGGCTTCTTGGTCAGGAAATCGAGCAACTCTTGATCGCCCTTTGCATATGGCCGGGCGAGCCTGCGAATGTCGGGTGGAATGACGCCCTCTGCACGGAAGTGTGATACGAGCGCCATCCAGCTTTCGCGGTCGGCGGAGTCATTTCGCGCAACAAGTTCGGTGAGCAGACGCAGGGCATCTTCATCGGTAACGCCAAAGCCGCTGGATATGCGGGTCAGATGGTAAGATCGAGCAAAATGGCCTTCTTCGACATGTTTATCAAACAAGGCGAGACGCTGCACGCCGCGACGCAGCCTGTCGTCCGACTTGAGATGGTCCGCGATGGCCTTCACTTCCTCGTCATTGCGCATATATTCGCGCTCGATCATTCCGAGCCAGTTGCGTAGTTGCTTGGGTGAAATGGCCGCAGCGTCGTACCGAAGCTGGCGAGCGCATAATTTGCGCACCAGCCCTGCAAATTCACTCCACCGGTCATCATAACCATCGCCCCACCATTTTTTTGGGTCGAGCTTTGGCAGCACCGCTGCGGCGAGCGCATCAAGTACGGCTGCTATCCGTTCGTCCGGCAACTCCCGCTCAAGCCGGAAGAATGATCCGAATGTGCGGCTTTCGCGGTCTTTCTTTTCAAACAGCCGGGCATGAGCGAGGATGATTTTGGCGATCAATGAGTCGGAAATCGCATTGAAGCCGATATCGTCGATTAGTTCGACAGCTAGCCGGTGACACTCTCGCTGCTTCGATTTGAGCAATTTGCTCAATGCATCCGACCAATCAAAGTCGGTCAGAGGCGCCTTCGCCAGGGCCATTCCGGCGTCATAGCGCTCGCGATAGGCTCGCATTGAATCGAACAATATTGCTACCAGTTGATCCCGGAGATCGGGAACAAGATCGCTTCCAACGAGTGCGTCGGTAAAAAGCGAACGGAAGACGACAGTTTCGTCTTCATCCATGAGGATATTGCGGATATCTTCGAGCAAGGCGCGCTGCGCGAGGCCGCTTGTCGCTTCGGTCGCCGCGTAGCCGCCGCGGAACCAAGGTTCGAATTTAGATAGGCGGCGAAGTGCAACGATGAGGTCGCGTGCCTGTTCGGCGCTCAACCCGTCGCCATCGCCATAGCGAATAATGCCATAAGGGTCGCGGTCGATCGCACCCGGCCCAAGCCTTGTCGGGCTGAACTTTGGCAACCAGGCGTGCAGACCACGCAGCGACGATGGTACGCCGCCCTCTGCCGTGATCAGCCCGACAATGCGACCAACCAGGTGGCGGGAGTTTAAATGTTGGTCGACGTGACGTGAAATCCAGCGTGCGCCCAGAAATTCGGCAACGGTTCGGTGCAGCGGAGCAAACTGGCCCTGTGCGCCCGAAATTGCCCGGAACAGGTTGCTGCGCGCCGCTGCGGTCATCGCATTGGGATCGGCAAGCTCGGACAATTCTGAAATTTTCAGGTCGCTCGGGCCGCCACCTTTGATCGCAACTCCCGTTGCGCCGGTTACCAGCATTGTCGCCATAATAGCGCCGGCAGCATCAAGCGCGGCTTCTTCGGATAGCGCGTCGATGCCCTTGCCCTTGTGCCGGGCGTTTGTCTCTTGGCAAAGCTGAGTGACGGCCTGCTGATATAGTCCGGCCCGCGTCTTGGGCAGCGCGCCGTCGGCTTTCAAGATCGCGGCAACGAAATCGAGATACAGGGGATTTTGGAAAAACTCTTCCAAATCCGCCTGCTTCAGCGCGAAGATCGCTTCACGGGCTTTGGCCCTGTCGGCTCGCAGTTCGAGGGCCGCGCCAGCCTCGTCCTCGCTCAACAATTCCAGGTCGAGAGTAACCGGTGTGACACCATATTCCTCTGCAATGTCCAGCTTGCCGGTTACTGTCTGCCATTCGGCAGACCGACACGACAGGATGAAGGATGGCTTTCCGCACGAGATCAATTTAGTCAGGACATTGTGAAGCGGGTCGCCTTCTTTGATCGAAGCGACCTCATCGAGGCCATCGATCACTAAGCGACGGTTCCCGAAGTCAATATCATTGGGCTGGCGCAGCAAACTGGTGGCCCGGATAAACTGAAGGCCCTCTGCGTTGCCGAGCTCTTCCATAAGCCAAGTCTTGCCCATGCCCGGGTCGCCAAGGATGACGATTGGCTCTGCAAATCGAGAGACGATATCTTGATCGCGGACTGTCTGGGTCTTGAGCGCGGCATCAGTCCAGCTAAGCCTGCGCGGAATATAATCTCGCGCCTCGCTCATGGCTGCACCGCCGCGCTGATTTCATTCATTGCCATTATTAGTGGCATCGCTTCTATACCGCCGCGCATAGGAAAGCGCTCGCTTCCTTTATGGACGACCAATCGGCGCTCTGCGCGTAGATCATCCCCTGCGTTGTGAAAGCCGCGATCAATTGTTGGCGCGCTGGACAGCTTGATTTCGATGGCCCAGCACTTGCCGGGCGCGAACTCTAGCACCAGGTCGGCTTCCGCCCCGCCGCTGGAGCGATAGAAATAGGGCTTCGCTCTGCCGAATGATGCCCCGACGAGATTTTCAATAACAAAGCCTTCCCAGCTTTTCCCGGCGACCGAATGGCAACGAACATCGTCCGTCTGTCGCAAATCAAGGAGCGAATGGAGCAACCCGCTGTCGCGGACAAATGGCCGGGGCGATTTGGTAAGGCGTTTGCCGCTGTTTATTGACCAAGGCCGCAAGACACGGACAAGCAGCAGTTTTTCGAGCATGTCGAGATAGCGCATAACCGTATGCCCGCTGACACCCAAGGACCGCGCATATCGCTCTGCATTGAAGAGTTCGCCCTGGCCATTAGCAAGCATTCGCCAGAAGCGATCGATTTGCTCGCTGTCGACATTGAAACCGAACTGCGGAAGGTCGCGCTCTAGATAGGTCTGAATGAAATCACGGCGCCATTGCAGGCTCGCTTCACTGTCGTCGCGTACATAGCTCGGCGGAAAGCCGCCTTGCAGCCAAAGCCGGTCAAGCGCCTTGTCGCTCCCTCCCTCCACCTCGCTTGCATTCAGCGGGCCCAGCTCAAGGTAGCTGATCCGTCCGGCAAGGCTCTCCGACGACTGCCGCAGGAGGTCCATTGAAGCCGATCCGAGGATCAGAAACTTTCCACCGGCCCCAGCCATTCGCCGTCTTTCGTCAATTTGTCCACGCAGCACGCGGAATATCTCCGGGGCGCGCTGAATCTCGTCCAGAACGATAAGTTCTTTAGCATGGGCTGAGAAATATGCTTCAGGATCGTCCAACAACCTGCGATCTGCAGCGCGTTCGAGATCGAGATATTTTGCACCCCCCTGAGCGGTTTCGGCGATCTGGCGGGCAAGCGTAGTTTTTCCAACCTGACGCGGCCCAATCAATGCCACGCTGTCAAACTGATCTAGCCGTTTGGTTAGAAGCGGAAGGATTTCGCGACTCAGCATCCATGCAAAATAGACACAATGCTTCAAATTTGCAAGGTTATACGTGAATTCGGCAGAAGCTTGTTTGCAAAGGACAAGCATACATAATGGGCCCTCAATGTCCGCTTATGACAATATCGCTCTCAATAGCAGACAGTCAGGACCCTCCAACGGAGCAGACGCTAACTCCGGAACATTCGCCGCTGTTCTACCCAGCAAGCGGGCACTCCACCATGGATCAGCCGCTCAAGCATCAATCCAGCCAATTGTCGTCCATCAAGGATAGCCGCCTGAATATCCGGTGCCAAGAACGCCAACATTATCAAACGCCGTTCGTACGGCGACTTTGGAGATTCCTCCAACCACGGCATTCCGCGCGAGTCCGTTTGTAGCATTGAGTGCGATGCACGAAGCGCCTTGATGAGCACATCATCCGGCTGCGATGGGACAGGCCCCGATGACCTGATTATGCTTTTGCGCCCGTGCCGCTGCATTCGGATTGGAAGCGATAACCTTAGCGATTTCTGATCAAGTGGATCGACTTCGACATTTTCGTCGGCAGACAGTTTCTCCCGAATAGCGGGAAGGTACTCGACCGGCATTAATATATGCACCGTCCGCTCATGCACCTCAACACGTGACGGTAATGAAAGCGGCCACTTATCATATTTTGGCACCAGCCGTGCGACTTGGCTTTCGACAAGCTTTTCCATTGCCGTTGCCGGAACTCGCCTCAATTCTTCGTTGCCGTTCCGGCCACCCTGGTTGAGCGGTGCGGACACATAGTAACGGTAGACCTGACCCCGCGTGCGATGAGTGAAACTGGGTGTCATAGGGTTGCCGGATCCGTCAAACAAACGGCCTACGAGCGGCGCACGTGCAACACGGTCGCTCTGGCAATTATACCGTCGCGCGTTGCCATCGAGCGCCTCTTGCACCTCATTAAAAAGCTCTTCACCGACAATCGGCGGATGGAGTCCAGGATGTCCCTTATCGCGGTGAACAATCATTCCGCGATAAGTCTTGTTGCGCAGCAAATGGAACAAGGCACCTCTGTTGAATGGGTGCCCGCCGAGATATTTGCCATCCAGTGTGATGCGGACTTTGGACACAATGCGCTCATGCTTCAGCCAGTGATGCAAGTCTCCCACCGACCCCAGCTCCAGATATTTACGGAATATAAGCCGGACAGTTTCTGCTTCGGCCTCGTTGACCACCAACGTGCGGCTGGTGCCTGAAGGTCTGTCATACCCTAGTGGCAGGGTCCCACCCATCCACATGCCTTTGGCTTTGGATGCCGCAATCTTGTCACGGATGCGCTCTCCAGTGACTTCGCGCTCGAATTGCGCAAACGACAGCAGGACGTTGAGTGTCAGCCGTCCCATCGAACTGGTCGTATTGAATGACTGCGTGACCGAAACGAAGCTGACCTTATGCTTGTCAAACAACTCGACCATGCGGGCAAAATCGCCCAGGCTTCGGGTGAGCCGATCAATCTTGTAGACGACCACAACATCAATTTTGCCCAAGGCAATGTCAGCGAGTAGCGCTTTTAATCCCGGTCGCTCCATCGAGCCGCCGGAGAACCCGCCGTCATTATATTGCTCTGGCAGCAGCTTCCAGCCCTCGCTGGCTTGGCTTTTGACATAGGCCTCGCCTGCCTCACGTTGGGCATCGAGACTGTTGAACTCCTGCTCCAGACCTTCATCCGAGCTTTTGCGGGTGTAAACGGCGCAGCGTTTTGGGTCGGGCTTCATGTTCGTTTATCGCGTAAGCCGAAAAAGCGCGGGCCGTTCCAGTGTACGCCGGCGATTGCGCTCGCAGCAGCAGAAAGGCTGCGATAGTGTTTGCCGTCATATAGGAAGCCTTTGTCGGACACTTCGACCTCAACTTCTTGCCCGTTCCAAATGCGCCGGAACTTTGTGCCGACGCCGAGCGACAGGCCTTCGGCTTGTGGTGCACTGACTTGCCGCAGCTGACGCTTGGTCTCGGTATCCAGCCCGCCATAGGCAGCCGCCTGTATCCGCCATGCGAGCATCAATCTAACCATCTCGGGCGAACGAGCCAATGGTGGCGGACCGAAATCGGCCCGCCAGATGTCGCGCAATCCTTCAAGGCTGAGATGTTTGAGCGACTCAACCTTCTGTTCCACGTCGTTCTTCATGCTGCTTTGGAAATCTTGTAGCGGCGGACTCCATCGACCTTGTCGCTAGTGACTTCATGGCCCTTCTTTTTGAGGCCGGTGAGGAATGCGCGTGTCGAGTGATTTAGCCAGTTTGCGAGGATGGACATTTCTTCGAGGCTTGCGCCCTCGTCGCGCGATAACAGTCCGACGACCTGCAAATGCTTAGTTGGTATTGCGGCAGGTTTGTTTTCGGTGGTCGCCGGTGATGTGGCTTCAGTTTTATTGGACATGAGTGGTTCTCCAGTACGGAGCGGCACTATGCCGCCCCCACCACCCAAAGCCCGGTTGATCAGTCAACCAGGGCATGCGGCCGATGCAAGCCGCGATTCAGTGTGCACAGCAATGCTCAGCTTTGCACCGAAGTCGAATGGAATGTGCAATTAGCTGGCCGTCTCGGCGACTATTCGCAGTTGCAACCGAATGCGAAGCAAGCTGCATATGGACTTGTCGGTCGCCGTGAGCATGTGTGCATCATGATGGACGAACCCGAGCAACAATTGCGCGAGCTGTTTACGCAGATTGGCTGCATAATGGAGGATACGAGCGTGAAGGCTTTGATTTGGGAAAAGGCGTCTGATCAGTTAGCAACTGATAAATTGGTGGTTATTGAGGAAGCGGTGAATGAACTGGAGATTATTATCGATAAAATTCGGCTAAGTCTTCGCTAAGTGGGACTTGGCTATTATTGATTGCCTAATCTAGTTTTTGACCGATGAAACTGACCAGAGAGTGCACATGAGACGGCCCAGGCGCTATTCAAACATCATACCTTTGGACCAGAAGAAACGGGGAAAGGTCTTCGGTGCTAAGGAAATCGCCTTGCTCTTTGGCGGAGCCGCTGTTCTTGGCGGCGGCATCGGAGCGGGCATGCATTATTGGCCCTCGAATACCAGCGTGAGAAGCGATGGCGCAACAATAGCAGCTACGATCAGCTTCACGTTATGCTCAGGTAGCAGCGATACCGACTGCGTAGTCGATGGCGATACAATTAGGATGAACGGCGACAAGATCCGTCTAGTCGGGTTTAACACTCCAGAGATCTCTAAACCGGCCTGCGCGGCAGAAGCTGCCAAAGGGGAGCAGGCCAAGTTTCGGCTGTTGGAGCTGCTGAACTCGGGCGAGCTTAGTTTTGCCGCCACAGCAGACCGGGACCGTGATCGCTATGGAAGGCTTCTGCGCCAAGTGACAGTGGGTGGTAACGATGTTGCAGACACGCTGATATCAGAAGGTCTGGCTGAGTCCTATCAGGGCGGTCAAAAACGAAATTGGTGCTAGGCTAGCTCTCGTTTCAGCAAAGGCAGTGTGCTTCTGCCCGTATTAAGCCCACCCATTTTGTGTCATGTTAAGGTGCCAAGGCCATTGAAACGTCCGCATTAATCCGGCAGCGCCAGTTAATGGACCGCGCATATATCTCAATTGCGGCTGCCGACGTTGCCGCGTCTAGCCATGCCGAGCTTATCGGGCAGTTGGCTCTCAAACTGCCTTTTGCAGTTGAGCCAGCGCAGCGGGCTGCTTGGGAGTATCAGATCCACCATTTGCGTGAGTTGGCAAACTCATTTCCCGGGGCATATTTTTGCCTGGAGTTTTTAATCCCTCGCATGGGTCGCCGCGCCGATCTGATCATATTGCATGCTGGTATTGTGTTTGTTGTCGAATACAAACTCGGCGCACGCCAATTTGATCGCTCAAGTTTGGATCAAGTCTATGGCTACGGTCTCGACCTAAAACACTTCCACGAGACGAGCCATGCGCTTCCTATCGTGCCGATCTTAGTCGCAACCGAAGCCCCTTCGACGCCAGCTTCACCTATACAATGGGACATCGATCGACTGGCAAAGCCGTTGGGCACCAATGCCCAGAGCTTGTTCGGCTTAATTTTTGATGTTGGTCAAGCCTGGTCGGCACCTGCGATCGAACACGCAGCTTGGCTAGCAGGGCGCTACCGGCCAACGCCAACAATTGTGGAGGCCGCTCAAGCGCTCTATCGCGGCCATGCCGTTGAAGAAATTTCGCGGTCGGAAGCCGGAGCAGAAAATCTTACTCGAACTGCTGATTTCGTCGCGCAAGAAATCGAAGCTGCCAAACACAATCGCCACAAAGTGATCTGCTTTATCACGGGTGTACCTGGCTCGGGCAAGACGCTCGCCGGTCTCAACCTGGCAACAGCGCGCCAACGCGCACATAGCGACGAACATGCTGTTTTTCTGTCGGGCAACGGACCGCTCGTTACCGTACTGCGCGAAGCTCTTGCGCTCGACGCAGTTGCCAAGACCAAAGAATCTGGCGGCGCGACAACGAAAACAGAAGAAGATCGTCGTGCCTCGGCTTTCATCCAAAACATCCATCATTTTCGGGACGATGCACTCGCATCGAGTGCAGCGCCAATCGAGAAAGTGGCGATCTTCGACGAAGCCCAGCGAGCTTGGGATGTCGCGCAGACTTCGAAGTTCATGCAGCAAAAGCGCGGCCAAATCGGATTTGCGATGTCTGAACCTGAGTTTTTGCTTAGCGTCATGGACCGGCATGATGATTGGTGCGCGATCATTTGCCTTGTTGGCGGCGGTCAGGAGATTAACACGGGGGAGGCCGGAATTGCCGAATGGCTACGTGCAATAGAACGGTCGTTCCCACATTGGCAAGTTCGGCTGCCGACCACGCTCATTCACGATCAGACCTTGCCTAATTTGATGACGACGAAGGATCTCCATCTGGCGACGTCAATCCGCTCATTCCGTGCCGAAAAGCTCTCAGATTTTGTGGGACACGTTATCGAAGGGGATGCGGCTGCTGCGCAGAAAGTTCGCGAAGCGCTAACCGACTTTCCACTTCTCATAACCCGCGATTTAGAGGCGGCACGCAGTTGGCTACGCAAACAGCGTCGTGGCGGCGAACGTGCAGGCTTACTTGCCTCATCCAATGCCGCGCGGCTCAAACCGCATGGCGTTTTCGTTAAGGCCAAAATTGAGCCGGAGAAGTGGTTCTTAGCTGATCGCGATGATGTGCGATCCTCAGATGCGCTCGAAGATGCTGGCACAGAGTTCGATGTTCAGGGCCTCGAGCTTGATTGGGCATGCTTATGCTGGGATGCCAATTTGCGCCGCGTAAATGAAGCTTGGCAAGCCCTGCAGTTTAAAGGCACACGTTGGCAGGCGGTCAATGACAAAGCGCGACAAGCATATGTTGCGAACTCTTACCGAGTGCTACTCACCCGGGCACGGCAAGGCCTGGTAATCTTTATTCCGGAAGGAAGTGTTGAGGATCGCACGCGGCCACCAGAAGTCTATGATTCTATTTACGCGTTTCTGAGGCGGTGCGGTTTTTCCGAAGTGTAGCAATTCTTGCAGGCGCCTCGTAGCAAACGTACCCCAGGGTAGTACCGTAATGCAGCTTTTAGCTAATCAAGCAGACTGCCAGCCTTCACTCCAAGGCAGATGGCCAGCTTTTCCAGCACACTGACCGTAGGGTTTCGCGCGCCGCGTTCGAGATCGCTGATGTACGTCCGGTGTATTCCTGCTTCAAACGCAAACTGCTCTTGCGACCAGCCCTTGGCAGTACGCAGCCGCTTCAAATTAGCGCCAAGACGATGCTGGATGTCCACGCCTTGGATGTGAGGCGCTGTCGACTATCAATCTACAGACGATGAGTGACAATTGGCTTGACTTCGATGGCCACGCCAAGCCTATGTCGGGCCATGAACTCGCCGCCGCCCCTCATACCCCTTAGCCTCGGAGGCGACCCTGTCGCTGAAATATCGCCACCTTCAACAAAGCGGATGGAGACCCAGACCGCCAAGAGGGCGGTCGAAGTGCTGGTTGCTAAGAATGAAGGGTTTCACGAGCCAACACGCGCTGAACGCGATGCGCTACTGGTGGGGTTCGCGATGCACCGCAAGGTGCTCTACGGCGCTGCGTTTGATATCATCAAGCTATCGCGGCCTGTTGACCTGACAGACTCTGCCGCCATCGCAGCAAACATGGATGCCATCACCATCTATGAGATCAAGTCCACAAATCGCACCAAGATGGGTCCGGACTTCAAAGGCTATTTCTTCAACCTGACCACGGCTGAGCTGCTGGTAGCCCAAAGCCTTGGAACCCAGTTCCGATTTGCTTTCGTCAATGTGCTGACCAAAGATTATGCAGACCTTGGCCTTACCGAGCTATTCGGCAAGGCCAAGGCCATCTATCCCGCGTGGCACATTAAGTTCTAAACCAAGCGCGAATGAAGTCTTAGGGGCTAGTACCGCCGGTACGCCGGGTATTGCTTGAACTACCCTCTTCGACATGAATAGGTCCTGCCATCGGCGTGGGGTTATTTTTTCGATTGAGCGCGATCCAGTTCAACAGCTGGGATAGCGCATCAACCTGGTCGTCATGCCGTACGCTCGGGAAGCCCGTCAACTCGGCTTCGAACTCTGCAAGCCAAGGCGCCGATTTCGGCAAGATCATGCGGCCCTGTTCAATTATCGGGCTCATGCCGTGCACGCGCGCAGTCTTGTCCTGCTCGACCTTGCGGGCGATGGGCAAGGGCACCCTTGGCGCACTTGCTTCGCGCATCATCGTGACAAGCTGATTGCCGCTGGCCGCATCTTCAACGAGGAGGGTCTGTGCCCTATATTCAAGGGCGTGGGCAGTTACGGTCCTAAGCAGTTCCGGAAACGCCATGCGCTTGCAAAACACATCAAGAATATAGATGTGCTTGCCCACCAGCCGGGCGGTCACACAGGCTGAGTAATCATTCTTCTCGCCGTCTTTGATGCCAGTATCCCACGACTGGACGATCTCGCCGTGATTGGGGAACGCGCCTTCCATGTGTACCAGCCATTCCTTGAGGATAATCTCGCCCTTCGCCGGAACGGGCTGCTGCTGATATTGCGCGGCAAAGGTGTGCGATCCTTGATCGCTCTTAATCTTACCCAGCACCCAACGCGGCTCGCGGGCGGGGTGGAGCACCTCGTCCGCCTTTCGGTGATAGGTCCGACCACGAGTCATCGGAAAGCTGCCGTCTTCGGTCGCGATGGCAGGTAATGCCAAGTGGTGCCAACCGCCATCCTCAAGCATCAGCCCGCACAGATCATATTGGTGCAAGCGCTGCATCACGCAGATGATGGCACCTTTACGCTTATCATTGAGTCGTGACGAGAGCGTCGTCCTGTACCAATCATTGACGGACTCCCGCACCGTCTCTGAATAGGCATCGCCGGGCTTGATGGGATCATCGATAATAATGAAATCCCCGCCACGCCCGGTCAGCGTGCCCGTAATCGAGGTAGCGAGGCGACCGCCGCCTCGTGTCGTATTGAAGTCGTAGTTCGCTGAGCGCTTTGCCGAGACGATCGTCTTGGGGAAGAGACGGCGGTAAAGGCTGGACTGCATGACGGTCATGCAATCGCGCGCCAGTTTTGCCGACAGCTCGTTGGAGTAGCTGATACAGACAAAGTTGCGCCGGGGGTCTCGCCCCAACATCCAAGCCACCCAAGCGACCGAGATCATGAACGACTTGAGATTGCGGGGCGGCAGGTTGACCAAAAGCCGCTTGCTGCGGCCCCGGTCGATCTCAGCCAGGCTGTGCGCCATCGCATCGAGGTGCCAGTTCCAGTCCAGCACTCCGCCGCCGTGGACCAGCGGAAATACTTGACGCACAAACATCGCAAAATCACGCCGTGCCAGTTCGTCCACAAAGGCAGGCAGATTCTGGACTCCGGCAAAGGGAGAGTTGGCGAGCATGTTCATCATCGGACTCCTCATCGGGGACAGTGGTGGTGTTCAGGTTGTTGTGATTGCCGTTGCCTGATACGCCGGCCTGCGGCTCGGGCGGTTCGTTCGGTGATTGATCTGACAATCCAAGACTACTCACATCGCCACCGAGGTAGCTTTCCAAGATAGCCAATTCGGAATAGCTCAGGTCGGCTTTCGCGCCCCGTTGGTCCTCGATGCCGAACATTTGCATGGTCATCGAAAGGACCTGGCTTGCAGCCTTGGTGTCACCCTTCGCTGCCTTGGCCACCATTGCCTTCAATACAAGCTGCTGCTTGGTCAGGTTCTTTGTCTTGCCATTTTCGGTGACGGCTACCCGAGAATTGAGTTCGGCTTTAAGATCGGTCTTCAGGCCGCGCGCGCCGCGCTTGCGCCCTTTGGGGTTGCCCGACTGCCCTTTGACAAACTGGTTCGGCTTGGGCGGCCGGCCGTAGCCGACCTCATAGTCTTCGGTGTCGTCGCCGGGCTGGGACTTATCGACCTCGATCGCATCGTCGCGGTCATCTTTGCGGTCATCGTCATGGCTATCAGTCATTGTCATTCTCCGAATTGGAAAGGCGATCGGCCGCGACCTCATCAAAGGTACGGCCGTCGGCGTGGATGGGGGTGAGGCCCGAGACTTGAGCGAGGCGCGCAAGGGTGGTATCGACATAGAGCGGATCGATCTCGATCGCGGCGCCGCGCCGCCGGGTCTTGTGGGCTGCGGTGAGGGTTGTCCCGGAGCCAGAAAACGGGTCGAGGATCAGGTCCCCGCGGTTGGAGCAATCTAGGATTGCGTCCATCACGAGCGCCAAGGGCTTTACGGTCGGATGGTCGGCCAGGTCCTTTTCACGACCCTTGCGGAAGGTGTTGGCGCCAGCGTAGTTCCAAACGTTCGTCCTGTACCTCCCTGTCTCGCCGAGCCCGAAATTGTTGGTGTGCTTGCCTTTTCCGGACTTGAAGACGTATATAAGTTCGTGCTGCGAGCGGTAGAAGGTGCCCATCCCAGCGTTCCCGGCTTTCGTCCAGACGATCAGCTGCTTGTACTCGGAGTAAACCCCCTCATATGCATCAAGCATCTCGCGCTGGTGCCGGTGGTCCATGCACTGGAAGTGGATTGACCCAGACACCGAGAACATAACACAGTTGCGGAACACTGCTCGCAAGAACTGCGTAAACTCGGGGCGAGACATCTCGCCGCTGGCATATTCGAACTCGCGGTGCTTGTTCTTCCCCAGACCCGACACGTGGCCATCAATCTTGACGTTGTAGGGCGCATCCGCGAATACCATGTGCGCTCGGTCGGCACCGAGCAGAGCATCATAGCTCGCTGCTTCCAGACTGTTCCCGCAGAACAAGCGGTGCGGCCCGATAAACCACAAGTCACCAAGCTGGCTCACAGCCTTGGCCTGCGGGTCGGGCAATTCTACCTGCTCAGCTTCCAGCGGCCTTTCCGGCTCGCCGATGGTAAAATCGAGATCGGCCACGCTGAACCCGGTGATATCGAGGTCATAGTGACTATCGAACAGGAAGTTGAGTTCCTCGAGCAACAGTGTTGCATCCCAGCCAGAATATTCCGCGATCTTGTTGTCGGCTAAGGCGAACGCGCGACGGTCGGCTTCGGTAACAAAGCACGCTTCGATGACGGGAACATATTCGAGGCGTAAGTGCTTGGCGGCAAGGTAACGAGCTTCACCTGCCACGATCATTCCGGTCTCGTCGATAATGATCGGAACTAGGAATCCCCAGCGTTCAATACCACTCGCCAGAAGCAAAATGGCTTTCTCGCTGTGAGTGCGGGGGTTTTTTGGGTTAGGCTTGATATCCGCGATGGGTGCCATGCGCACCTGCGGGTGGTTGGTAGGGGGTTTGATTTTCATTTTTCGCTCCTGAATTTTTCAAGAGCAGAGAATTGTCATCAAAATCTACGAAATGCCAAACCATTATTTGGAGGATTTTTGTACCCCATTACTGGTTCGCGTTGCGATCACGAAATCTGACAGATCTTGCTGATGATCGGTGCCAAACTTCCCCGCTTTCACATTGTCGATCATATTAGCGATCGCCGTTTCAGTGAGGGCCGGATCTATACTGAGCAGAAATATTCCAATCGCTTGGGCAGATTTTGATTTGAGAGTGGGCGTGCCGGTTGAGTGCTTATTGCGCGAAATAGTTGCAGGAATGTTCGTCGCAAGTTCTATATGCCATATCAAGGCGCGCACAGCGTCCTCAAGAAGTACGTTGGACTTGACGCCCTTTTTCGGTCGATAGTTCGCAAGAAAAATATTGCTGCCTTGAACGAAGGCAGCTAATTCCCGTTGCAAATCTTCCATGGATCGGTGGGATTCTGTCTCATCCCATGTGCGATTTGCTGTATATTCCACGGCATGGGAATAGTCTGGCGAGATATCGCGTGAAATTGACAACAGCTTCCTTGCGGCTGTGGAAAACCTACGAATTTTTTCCTTTTCATCCTTTGATGAAATAGTGCTTTTCAATCCGAGCGACCGCTTTGTGGCGTAAGCGCTTCGCACTTCTGCAATATTGCTGCACAGTACCTCTTTAGTCTCGCTCGTTAAGCCAAGTTCGTCGAGCACTTGCTCAATCAACGTATGAGCGCTGTCGGTCATACCTCAATATAACCCAGGCTACGCAATTTGTAATCCTAGGACTTCCGAAGATTTAACATAAAATCGAATGGCGCGCGGCATTCTTATTGCTCAACGGTGCACCCCGACTGCATCCAGCGAAGATTAATCCCGATGCGAGAAGAATCTGGGGCGGCCCAGCTGTAAGCTTCCGCCCGGTCAAGCTTCTCAGGCTTGTGGACATATAGCGTTATCGCCGGTTTGTTTGCGCTGCCCTTGTCCCAGGTTACGTTGCGAACTCGGAGTACAAGTTCTGGCGCGCCGGTGTCGCCGCCGCCTACTTGAGCTCTGCCCCCCTGGTCGTGGAGCCGGACATCGCGGGTAAAAAACCAGTCTTCAGAACCGTCGGCTTTTGGTGCTTTTTTTAGGATCGCGACCCAGCAGGTGATGGGCCTTGAGCGTCGCAATTCGGTTGCATTCTGCCCCACAATATCGAGCGTGAGTGCGGAGGCGGAGACCTTAGCTATTCTTTCAAGCGCATCACATGTCCCCCTTTCGCCGTTTGCAATCATCCCTTCACTCGTCGACCGATAAATCCGCTGGCATTTGCCGTAATCCAATACCAGCAGGCTGCCCTCATGCCGGATTGTTGCATTTTGTGGATTTGATACTGCGGCGCCAAATTCATCAACTCGTTCAATGGTCAGCGTATCGCCATTACTGACAATTCGAAGCAGCAGTTTCTTTGGTGCCGGACGATTTGCTACGATGTCGAAATAAACCTGCTCTTCGTTGCTGAACGTCCCAATCAATAGATGTTCAGGCGGGTTTTTTGCGACGGCTGGTGACAACAGCGATGCTGCAAATATCAGCCCTAACCACATTTAGATTTTCCTTTTTCCCAAAATCAAATCTGGACTAGATCGCCAAAACCATAATATGTCCGGACAAATAGTAAGGAGAAGCGTGTATGTCGATGCGGTATATATTTGCGTTGCTGATTTTGTACGTTTCGCCGGTAAGCGCTAATTCTGGTGAGCTTGACGGACCTACGATTCTTGCAAGCGCGACCAACGCTGCAGGGGGCGATCAATGGGCCAATGCAAAAAGCCTAATACTGCAGGGGCGCGCGGAATATTGGGGATCTGAGGGTCCGTTCCCGAAATCGCGATCGGATAGCTATGTCATGTACCGTGAATTCGATCCCACTCGCACGCTTGCCCATGGAGCCGATGGAAAAATAAGGATCATTGCGAGCAACAAAGGGCGTGTTGTCTGGACCGTCGGATTTGACGGAAAAACGAGCTGGAACGAAAAAGGAATTATCCCACAAGCTGAAGCGGACATATTCTGGTCAAGCAATATGGGTTTTGGAATAATCCGACAAGCAGGCAAGCCAGGCTTCAAAGCGGAGCGGGTTGCCGATGGCGCGCAAGGCCCGCATCCGTTATACCTTGTACGGCTGACCGACCCCAGCGGCGGCATCACCTTGTTCGGCATAGACCAGAAATCCTTCGCCATTCGGACGATGGCATTCATGACACCGCGCGGATGGCACGAACGGCACTACGACAACTTCATTCGACTGAAAAATCCGAATTGGTTACAGGCGCGCACCGTCACTTTGCTCTATAATGGCATCCGATCGAACACTGTCTACTGGGATAGCGTAAAGGTAAACGGACCCATCGCGCCCGAGATATTCAAGGCACCGGCCGACTTCTTGAAAGCGAAATAAAGCAGAGTTATTCGACCGCACCACTTCGCACTAACGCTGTGATACTGGGTTCGTCATAACCTAGCGACGCCAGAATTGAAGAAGTGTGTTGGCCGGCATCGGGAATGATACGCGACACGCCGAGGCGACGACCGTTCATTTCAATGGGAATGAGCGGAAGCCGTGTTTCGCCGCCGCCATTTAGTTCTACGGGTTCGAGCCCGCCACTTGCTTCGAGATGTGGGTCGTCGAACATATCCTCCGGCCGAGCGATAGGCGCGAAGGGCAAGCCTGAACCTTCAAGTTTAGTAATGATTTCGTCTCGGGTATACTCCTGCACTACGTCACGAATGATTGGAATGATCCGGTCGCGCGCCTGCACGCGGACATTGTTGGCGCGAAGCGTTTCGTCCGCCCATAAGTCGTCGAGGCCGAACAGAGCACAGAATTTCTCCCAGAGGCTGTCGGTGACAACGCCGATAAAGACCGGATCGTCCTTGGTCTCGAACACGTCATAGACTGCCCAAGCAGAGATGCGCGCGGGCATCGGGGCGGCGGCTTGGCCGGTGACGGCCATTTGCGCCATATGCTGCGCGATTAGGTAAACGGTGGTTTCGAAAAGTGCAGTCTGTACTTTTTGACCCCTACCAGTGCGGTGCCGTTCCTCAAGTGCGGCTTGCACTGCGATAACACCGAACATTCCCCCGGTAATATCAACCACGCTCGACCCAGCTCGTAAAGGGCGCCCGGGCGGTCCGGTCATATAAGCTAGCCCACCCATCATTTGTGCAACCTCGTCCAACGCGGTTCGTTGTTCGTAGGGGCCTTTTAGAAAGCCTTTAGCCGAGCAGTAAATGAGGCGCGGATTGGTTGCGAATAGACTTTCGTAATCGAGGCCTAACCGGTCCATCGCACCAGGACGATAATTCTCAACCAGCACGTCGGCGCTGTCTATCAACTTTCTTGCGACGGCGATTCCGTCCGTCGATTTCAGGTCAAGGCAGATACTTTGCTTGCCCCTGTTGAAGGTGGGGAAATAACCCGCGCCCGACCCGAGTAGGGTCCTTGTTCGGTCGCCGCCGATCGGCTCCACATGAATTACTTCTGCCCCCAATGCAGCGAAGATCGCGCCGACCGATGGCCCCATAATCATATGGGCGAACTCGACCACACGAATACCGGACAGAGGCGTGTCGCTCATGCCGATTTCCTTTGAGCGAAATCGAGCGGAAGACCAGCATCCGGCGTAAAACCGTACAGTTCTTCACCAGGCAAAGCTGCCGCGACAATTTCTCGGACCTTGAGCAATTTTTCAAGATCGATACCCGTCTCGAGGCCCATTGCCTGCAGCATGAACACCAAATCTTCGGTAACGATATTTCCAGAAGCTCCCGGCGCGAACGGGCAGCCGCCAATCCCGCCCAGCGAGGCATCGAACGTGGTGATGCCCTCCTCCAGCCCCGCGAGAACGTTGGCGAGACCCAGCCCGCGGGTATTATGGAGGTGAAGCGTAGTCATATATTGCTTGCCGACCGCAGCCTGTATCTTGCGTGTTAGGCGCTTGACTTGAGCGGGGTCGGCGTAACCTGTGGTATCGGATAGGCTCAGTTCCTTTGCACCTGCCTCGACTGCGGCTTCGGCGAGGCGGACAACCTGGTCCTCGGGCACATGACCTTCAATGGTGCAGCCGAACGCAGTCGAAAGCCCAACCGCGAAATGTATTCCTACCGCTTCGGCCATTTCAGCTATTATGCGGATTTCTGAGATCATCGCACGGTGGTCTTTCCGCACATTTTTGATCGAATGCGTCTCCGACATCGAAAAGGGGATGGACATTCCATGCACCCCCGCCTCGACCGCTCGCGCCGCACCCATGGCGTTCGGAACAAGCGTAACGACATTAAGGCCCGGAATGGTCTTGGCGAACGCGACGACTTGAGCAGTGTCGGCGAGTTGGGGAAGCAATTCGGGCGGCACAAAGCTACCCACCTCGATCTCGCGCACGCCCGCTTCCGCCTCGGCCTTGATCCACGCCTTTTTGGCCTCGATCGGCATGATGCTTTGGATGCTTTGTAGTCCGTCGCGTGTGCCGACTTCGCTGACAAGAATTGCGGTCATGCAGTTCCTCCAAAATAAATCCACGGACGTTTCGCTCGGTCTGCGGCTTGCCACACAGTAATTGCATGAGCGTGTTTCAGCGTCAGGTCTATCGCATCAAGTCCTTCGATCAGCATCGTTTTTTCTTCTTGTCCAATCTCGAACTGACGTCCGTTGACCGCCTGTGCAGTCAAGTCGATAGTGGCATTGCCACCTGCAAGTGTACCGATAAATGTTCGTGGCAAGGAAATGGGCACGATCCCATTGCGGATGCAGTTGTTATAGAAAATAGGCGCAAAACTCTCTGCAATTACACATTTTATTCCATATTCTGCGAGCGCCCACACAGCGTGCTCTCGACTGGAGCCGCAGCCAAAATTGGCGCCGCTCGCCAGTATTTTTGCGTCTCTATATTCGGGCTGGTTAAGAACGAAATTCGGGTTTTCGCTTCGTGTTTTCGCGTCATAGTAACGCCAAGGCGCAAACAAGCCATCGGCGAGACCGGTTTTGCCCGTCGATCTCATCTCGCGGGAGGGAATGATTGTATCTGTATCGATATTGTCGCGGATCAGTGGAGCAACCATTGAAGTAAGAGAGGTGAAAGGCGTCATGGTGCCGTGATCCTGCCTGCGATCGCACTTGCGGCCACGACCTCGGGGCTGGCGATATGGGTACGGATTCCAGGTCCCTGCCGTCCTTCAAAGTTACGGTTGGTAGAAGAAATTACGCGACTGCCCGCCGGAAAGCTTTCACCTCCCGAGTAGAAGCAGAGTGAGCAACCGCTTTCTCGCCATTCGAAACCTGCGTCGACGAATATCTGGTCAAGACCCTCCGCTTCCGCAGCGCGCTTTACCGCGGACGACCCCGGCACCACCAAGGCGAGGATGTCCTCAGCCTTAGTCTTGCCTTTGACGATGGCTGCAGCGCGGCGCAGGTCGGATAGCCGCGCATTGGTGCAACTGCCGATAAAGGCGACATCGATAGGAAGACCTGCAAGTGGCTGTCCTGGTTCGAGGCCCATGTAGTTCAGCGCGTTTCTGTCGGCCTTGGTAGGAACTGTTGCCGATAAGGCTAAGCTTTGCGCAGGGGATGTGCCCCAACTTATCATCGGTTCGATGCTCGCAGCATCGATGAAGATTTCAACATCAAATTTTGCGCAATTGTCGGTGACAAGGTCGGACCAGTCGGGCAACGGATCGGGTGCGTAGCGGCGGCCTCGAAGATATGCGAAAGTGGTCTCATCTGGAGCGATGATCCCGGATAACGCCGCAAATTCTGTCGCCATATTGCATAAGGTCATACGCGATTCCATGTCTAGCGCGCGTACCGCATCGCCAGAGAATTCAATCACATGCCTGCTGCCACCACTCGCACCATAGTCGGCGATGAGACGAAGGATCATGTCCTTGGCGGTCACGCCGGGCGGGAGTTTACCTTCAAAATTCACACGCATATTCTTGGGCTTGGCGACACGCAAAGTGCCGGTCGCCATCGCATGTTCGGCCTCGCTGCTACCAATGCCCCACGCGAAAGCACCGAGCGCGCCTTGCGTGCAGGTGTGGCTGTCTGGCGCAATCAACGTACAGCCGGGAACAACGATGCCGAGTTCCGGAGAAATCACGTGTGTGATGCCTTGATCAGGATCGTTGACGTCGAACAGGGTAATCCCTGCTGCGTGACAGGCCGCACGCGTTTCGGTGATGAAGGCATCGCCGCCGGGCATCAGAGTGCCGTCGCCGCGACCGGGACGGGTGTCGACTATATGGTCCATCACCGCGAAGACGCGCGCGGGATCAATTACAGCGCGGCCCGCCTCTGCCATCGACCTGAGCGCCGCGGCCCCCGTCCGTTCGTGCAGGAAAATACGGTCGATCGCGATCAACGCGCTTTCTCCGCCCAAATCGGTTACGACATGGGCATCCCAGATTTTCTCGAACAGGGTTTGCGGCTTAACCAGTCTGTCCCTCCAGCGAACGCCAGTCCTTGGTCACCAATTTTTCCTGAATTGCGGTGCGGGTTTCGAGCTTGCCATCGCGGATCCAGTGCCAGGTACGACAGCGGCTTTGTCCGTCATCAGAAATCTGGATCATCTCGTACAGATAAAGCAACGGGTCACCCTGCCGCTGCCAGTACAGCATCACCGTGCGGCTATATTCATCAAGGCCGACTTCTGCCGCCCAGCCCTTGATGAGTTCGTTGTCCCACCATACCCGCTTGTCACGATACTCGGCGGGGAATTCCCGAATATCAGTTCGTCCGTCGTCCCAAGTATAGTGGTTTGTCTGGTGATAAGGATAGGGTCCGTTTTCTGGAAAGCGACAGAAGAGGCGCGACTTATGCTGGTCAATTTGCTCATCCTTATCATTGAAATAAGTGTAAGTGCCATCCCACACGCCTTCGTGACGCGCCAGCAAAGGCATGTCTTCGCGAATTCCCATAGTCAGCTTCCTTCTCTTTGTAACAGCGCAAGATGATATGCACGCGCGGCGGTTGCCCGCATTAGCGCGCGGTGGTCTTTGGCCAAAGCCTCTGGTTCGAGGCTGTAGGGATCGAAGGTGATCTCATTGACTGAGGAAGCTTGATACCAAGGCGTGAAGAATCGGCGCGCGCGCGTTATGGACCATGCCGCAGTCAGATAATTGCCAAAGCGGTCAGGAGCGAGGTCGGGAAACAAGTGGACAGGATCGCCTCGTTCCGGATTTGGAATATCGACTGCGGTGCATCCGAGCGCGGTGCAGGCGGCTTCAATTACGGCAAGCCATTTATTCCATTCTGTAGGTATCTCATTGGGCCATCCATCGGACAGGCCATGCCCGGGCAGTTCGATGGCAGTTTCTCCCCCCGACATTTCGGTTCCCGGCGCATGGACAGTAAGCGTTGCGCCGCCTTTACTACCTCTCCAGTGAATGAGACCGTCGAAATCGACGGTGTTCACATGGATAAATCCCGCTTTTTGATCGTCGGGAAGCGCAGGGCAATCCAGCGAAGGAAGCTTTCGAAGAAATAAAAGGCTGGCCTCATGCAAGTCGGCTGGTGTCGAAACCTTCCGCGCTTCCCAGCTTGCGGGCATAACGCCCAAGCGGTCGATATGCGCCTGTAGGGGGTCGCCGTTATAGGCGGTGATCAGCACGGGTGGCGTATTTGCATCAGGCGGCGGAATGTCACGTGGGGCGCGCAGCACAGCGCCATATCCGAGGCGGTAAGAGTCGCCGGAATCGAGCATTTCCATCACGACAGCGTGGATGCGGGCCGGATCGTCGTGGGCGACCGAAAGTCGCGCCTCCGGTCGCACGTCGAACCAAGGAAAAAACCAGCTTTGTTCGAGAATGCGATTCCACAGCCAAGTCAGATGTTCGCCATAGCGCGACGGCAGGAAGGGCGGCAGATAGGAATCGCCGAACACAGCCATTTCTTCCGGCGTCCAGATCGCATAACCACCTACGGCCAGTCCGGTGAACATTTCCGGATGGCGTTTCAACGCATTTACCAGAATAATTCCACCCGAATGAAAACCGAAGGCTGCTGTCCGCTCTATTCCGAGCGCGCCGACGAATTCGACAATGGCTTCGGCATAGTCGCCGATGTCAGGGTCTGCCTTCGCCAGTGGAGCGGATTGACCAAAACCCGGCGTGTCAGGCGCGATACAGGTGAAATGTTCTCCCCATTCGCGCATCAGCGATTCATATTCGGCCGACGAGCGCGGACTTTGATGCACCATGAGCAGTGATGGGCCACTGCCGCACCGACGATAGTGGACGGTTCGACCATTGATTGTCAGATAGTGGCGGCTCAATTTCATGTGCAAAAATTTGTCCGGACAAATTGCTCTCGACAAGCCCTTATCGCTTGGGCAAAAGGCTTGCAAGGGCAGGAGATGAATTTGATGAGCCTGATCGGCACAAAAATGGTCAGTGACGGGAAGACGGCACGGCAGCTGTTTGAAGAAGTCATGGCCAATCCCGCACGAAAAAAGTTCGGATTCGGGGAAAAGCTGGCCATCGTCAACGTCGACTTCCAGCAGGCCTATACGCGCACCGATATGTTTGCGACTGCTTATGAGACCGACCCGCGCCAGATCGAATATGTGAACGTCATATCGCGACTGGCGCGGAACGAAGGAATGCCGGTTATCTGGTCACGCGTGGGCTACATGGAGAACGCTGGCGATGCTGGGGTTTGGGGTACCCGGACAGATACACCCGATTCGCTGCAGAATATCAAATATGGTTCGCAGCGTCATGCTTTCGACCCGCGGTGCGAGATCGAACCCAATGACCTGCAATATACCAAGCGTATGCCAAGCGCATTTTTCGAAACACCGCTCGCTAGTTACCTGACCTGGCACAAAGTCGACACAGTGGTGGTGACCGGCGGCAGCACCTCAGGATGCGTTCGAGCGACAGCGGTGGATGCTCTCAGCCACGGCTATCGCGCCATCGTTCCCATCGAAACCTGCGCCGACAAGCATGAAAGCTATCACTTTGCCAATTTGACGGACCTGCAGCTGAAATATGCCGATGTCGAGCCGGTGCAGAGTGTCATTGACTGGCTTGAGACGCGCTGATGCACGAAGGTGCCCCTGACCCCGGACTGTATGATTTTTCACCCTATCGGGATCGAAAAAGGATTGTCTGGCCCGGCGGTAAAAGCTGCGCTGTCTGGGTTGCACCCAATCTCGAATATTATGAGGTCGATCCGCCCCCGCACCCCAAACGCAAGGCATGGGCTCGGCCCCATCCCGATGTAGTCGGCTATTCCCACCGCGATCACTCGAATCGCGTATCGCATTGGCGCATGGCTGATGTAATGAGCAAGCATGGTTTCCCGGGTTCGGTCAGCCTCTCAGTTGCTTTATGCCAGCACCACCCTGAGGTTGTGGCCGATGCAAAGGTGCGCGGTTGGGAGTTTTTCAGTCACGGCATTTACAACACGCGCTACACATACGACATGTCGGAAGAGCAGGAACGCGCTATCATCGAGGATTCGATTGCGACCGTGCGTGAGGCAACAGGCCAGACGATCCGCGGCTGGCTTGCGCCGGCGTTGACGCACACAGCTCATACACTCGATCTGATCGCTGAATATGGTCTGGAGTATACCTGCGACCTTTATCACGACGATCAGGTGCAGCCGGTAAAGACTGCGACCGGCAAGCTCGTTTCGATCCCCTATAGCCTTGAGGTCAACGACCATTATGGCTTTTTCATCTACAATATGAGCCCGCGCGAATATGCGGAAACGCTGGTGCGGCAATATGAACGGCTTGCGGATGAAGGCGGTACCGTAATGTGCATCCCGTTGCATGCTTATTTGATCGGTCAGCCGCATCGGATCGGGCCGTTCGAAGAAGCGTTACGCTACATTGCGGCCGACGGACGGGCTTGGCTGACGAAGGCGGGCGATATTGTTGATGCATGGAACGCGCAGCAGTGACGCTCGATCCAACCTATCTCGAATATCCCAAGCGCCGCCACGGTTACGATCATGATCTGTACGAATGGTCAGCAATCCACGCCCGCAAACCAGTCTTCTGGCGTAATAACAAATCGGTTGCGGTCTGGGTTTGCGTCAGCCTCGAATGGTTCCCGATTACGCCAAGCGACACGCCGTTCCGTGCACCGGGACATATGCAAACCGCCTATCCCGATTATCGCCACTATACTGCGCGCGATTATGGCAACCGTGTGGGTGTGTACCGACTGCTCAACGCCTTTGCCAATGCTGGAGTGAAAGCGAGCTTCGCCACCAACAGCGTAATTGCCGAACGTTATCCGACGCTCGTTGCCGACATCGTGTCGGCGGGCCATGAGATTATCGCCCATTCCACCGACATGAACGGCACGATTGCGACTGGCCTTCCGGTCGATGCGGAGCGCGCCCTGATAGCCAAGTCGCTCGACATGTTGGAACGTGCGACGGGAACCCGCCCGACAGGGTGGCTGTCCATAGCCCGCTCGCAAAGCTGGGTCACGCCCGATTTGCTGAAAAGGGCTGGCGTTCGCTATTGCTGCGACTGGGTGAATGACGAACTGCCATACCGGTTCAAAAACGGCCTCATCAACCTGCCGCTTAACCACGAACTCAGCGACCGTCAGATCATCACGGTGCAGCAGCAATCCGCTGACAGTTATGCGCAGCAGATGCGCGATGCGTTCGACTGGCTGGCCAGCGAGGCCACAGGGCGCATCCTGCCGCTCCACGTGACCCCCTATATCATGGCGTTGCCTTACCGGATCGGTGCACTTGAGGATCTCCTAATTGAACTCGCCGCGCGATCGCAGGCGTGGATGGCAACCGGCGGAGAGATAATCGACACTTGGGAGGCGCAGCAGTGAAAGTCCGCAACCCTCGTACCGGCGAGGCCGACTATGAGATTACGCCGCTCGGCGAGCCGGATATCGCGGCGCTCGCCAACAGGTTGCGCGGCAAGCAGGCAGGATGGTCTGCGCTTGACGTTGAGGAGCGGGCTGCATTGTTGCTGCAGTGGAGCAAGGCGATAGCCTTAAACGCTGGTGCCTTGGAACAGGCGCTAACTACGGATACCGGACGCCAAAAAATCTCGGGCATAGAAGTTGATGGTACATTGCGGCTCATTGAGCGCTGGGCTCGATTGGCGGGCGGCACCATGGCCGCTGCGCAGATCGAAAATCGTGCTACCTCGATCCCCGGCATTTCGACATCGACGCGGCTGGCGCCCTATCCGCTGGTCGGCGCGATCAGCCCGTGGAACTTCCCGCTGACACTGGCGCTGATCGATGCAATTCCGGCGTTGATGGCGGGATGTGCGGTAATCGTAAAGCCATCCGAAGTGACACCGCGCTTCATCAAGCCACTTATGGCAACGCTTGCGGAAATACCGGAAATCCCGCTGACGGTTATCGAAGGCGATGGTATGACCGGCGCGGCACTGCTTCATCATGTGGACTATGTCGCGTTCACCGGATCTGTTGCGACCGGACGAAAGGTTGGCGGGGCAGCGGCAGACGCATTCATTCCCGCAAGCCTGGAACTCGGCGGCAAGGACCCGATGCTTGTCCTCGCCAGCGCCGATCCAGCGAACGCCGCCGAAATCGCATTACGCGCATCAGTCGTGAACAGCGGCCAAGCGTGCCAGTCGATCGAGCGTGTTTATGTCGCGCGCGAAATCGCGGAGCCTTTTCTTACTGCGCTTGCCCAAAAAGCGAATGCCGTGCGGTTAAACTATCCGGATATAGCGCATGGCGACATAGGGCCATTTATCTTCGAACAGCAGGCCACAATCGTGCAGGCTCAAATCGACGATGCTATTGCCAAAGGGGCACGATTGCTTGCCGGTGGTAAAGTCGAAAATCTTGGCGGCGGACAATATCTGCGGCCTACGGTGCTGACAGATATCACGCCAGATATGGTGCTGGTGACAGAAGAAACATTCGGACCGGTCATCCCTGTCACGATTTTCGACTATGTCGACGAGGCGATAGCCCTCGCGAACGAGGGTGTTTATGGTCTGTCAGGCGCCGTAATCGCGGGTTCCGTCGAGGAAGCCGAAGCAGTCGGCACGCGCCTGAAAGTTGGCGCGGTCTCGATCAACGATGGCTCGCTCACCTCGATGGTTTGGGAGGCGGAGAAGACAAGCTTCGGCCTTTCCGGCCTTGGTCCGTCGCGAATGGGCGATAGCGGCATGTTGCGTTTTTTCAGAAAACAGGCGCTGATCCGGCAAAAGGGTCAGGCATTGCCGCTTGCGGCCTATTCGGAGGATAAGCGATGAAATATTTGATTTTGCTGGTCAGTCTGGCAGTTGCTGCTTGTTCGTCTCCAAATGAGCGCCCGCAAATCGCAAGCGCATCGCCCGGCGTTGAAAAACCGACGGAGGCGCTGCCAACTGACATCCGTCGCGTTACCATGATCGTGCGCGACATGGAGAACAGCCTCAAACTCTACCGCGACGTGATGGGACTAAAGGTCAACTACGATGCAGTGCTGCCGATGTCTGGCGTCGCGCTGCCAGCTGGTCAGCCCGGCGCGAAGGCGCGGTTGGTACTGTTGAACGGCAATGATCCCTTCATCGGCTGGATCGGCCTGATGGAGTGGCTCGACCCGAAACTTCCGGACCCCGGACCTTATCCTTCGCGCATGGGAATTGGCGGCCACGTGATCGTCACTAATACCCAAGACATCGATCGTCGCTGTGCCGAGGCTGCCAAAATTCCAGGAGTTACCGTTACCGCCCCGCCACGCGCACAGCAATATCCGGGCCGCAACGGCGCTCCGCCGATCAACGTGCGCGGATGTAATTTCTTCGACCCTGACGGGACATTGATCGAACTCAACCAGCTTCTCAAATGAAGCCCGATTTCGCTGCCGCAATGCCGAATATGATCCGCCATCAAGGCGAATGGGAAGGCACCTATCGTCATCTCGATTGCGACGGCGCCTTGCTTGACGAACACCGAATGTGGACATGGTGCGAATTTCCTGATGAAGGGCCCTTCGCCTATGTCCAGCATAATCGCTTGAGCTGGGACGACGGGCGCACCGCGACTTATGAGTTTGGCGGGGTTTATCGCGACCACCGGCTCTACTGGGACACTGACCGCTTTTCAGGTTACGGCTGGGAGACGGCAGAAGGCACATTGATGCTTAAGCTCGACCGGCTCGATGTGCCGGGCGCTTATTACATCGAGATGATAAATATTGCGCCTGACAACCAGACTCGCGCTCGCACGTGGCAATGGTTCAAGGATGGCCGGCCGTGGAAACGCACCTTGTGTGACGAATGGAGAGTGAAATGAGCCTTTTGCTTATGGCTGCGGTGACGGTAGCGGCGCCTTCTGTGGATACGTGCGACAATAAGCCGGTCTATATGGTCATCGCTGGCCCGACGCACGACCGCGCACGCATGCAAGCGTATGCGAAGGCAATTGCCGATAGCCAGCTCTACCAGAAGCTTGGCGGCTATTATGTCAACGCGCCGTTACCCCTTGCGACCTTTGAAGGAGAGCCGGACAATGGCCATGCAACGCTGATTGTGCGCTTTCCCTGTTTGGCCAATGCCAAGGCATTCTGGTATTCGAAAGTATATCAGGAGAAGATCAAACCATTGCGGCTGAACCCGTCGGCGGGTGATTATCTTGTAACCGTATATCCCGAAATTCCGCTGCGCAGCGATTTGGCCGGTAAGGTTGGCGATAACGGTTATCAAATTACCTTTAACGCCGACGGCATCGAACAGGTTTCAGCGCCGTAGCTCAACCAGTTCGTACCAGGTCATCATGTAACCACCGACTCCACCCTTCAAGAAAATGGAGTCTTCGTCGTCGGTGATCCATAAATCATAGGGTGGATGTTCGCCTGCCATACCGCTGTCGCCGGGATCGACGAATTGGAAATGGCGTGCTGCGAAAGTGCCAGCCTTTACCGTGACTTGTTCCTTGCCCAGATAAATGCCGTCGATCTTGACCTGCGCAATCATCGGCGGGGTCGCACCGCGATGGTCGGGGCTGGGAAGGTAGCAGTTGAATTTGTGGCGCTCGCCTTCACGGCTCCATTTGTGATTGCCCAGCATATATCCGTCCGACACAATCGGGTGCGTGCCGAAACCGTCCATTGGCAATTCTGCTTCAACCTGCTGTGATAGGCGACCAATCGAAGGGCCGAAGCTTTCGCATTCTATATTCTTGCCATCGAAGCGCAACCAGCCTGAGCCCATGAATGCATCGCCGACCGTCAGCCGCACATGCAGGTCCATCGGTTGCCCGTGCTCGTCGATCGAATAAATGATATCGCGCATCACGGTAGGTTCGGGTTCCTCAATCTCGCAATGCGCGCGTAGCGTCAACTTGCCATCGCTATGGCGAGTGAACATGAAGGTCTCAAACCCGCGCGGCTGGTCGAGCCGATCCGGCTTTCTCGACGTGTAATCCAACCGTCCTTCGATGATGCGGTGTTTCATCCCAATCTCCTGACTTATGTACATAGCCTACATTTTTTGCTTGCCAAGTCAAAGTTGTCCGGACAAATTCCATTTCAGGGAGGACGACATGGATTTTCAGCAACTTGATGTTCTACGCTGGGTGCATATCTTGGCGATGGTTTACTGGCTGGGCGGGGAATGGGGCGTTTTCCAGACCAGCTATCATGTGACCAACAGTTCGCTAAGCCTCGAAGAGCGTAAGCGGCACATGGAAACCGCCTATCGCATCGATATCCTCGCGCGCACGGGTATCGTCTTATTGTTCCCGCTCGGTCTGCACATGGGCCATATCTATGGTTTTCTTCCGATACTGGACGGGGCCGGGCTAACCCTAATGTGGGTGTTTTTCCTGACTTGGCTGGGCATGACTTGGGCGGCCTTTATTAAACGCGAAACTGATATCGGCATTCGGATCACCCGAACGGAGGAGTTGCTTCGCTACCCGCTCATAGCAGGCATCGTCCTTCTGTCCGTCATGGCCTATGTTGGGCAAGGCCCTGTGGAGGTGGGGCAAGGAACTTTCTGGTATCCCACAAAGATGATACTTTACGCCTTTGCGCTCTGTATCGGTCTGTTCCTGCGCTATGTAATGCGACAATGGACTGTCTATTTCCGAGCGCTGGCGGCAGGTCCTGATGCAGCGATCCAGGCGAAACTCGACAAGGAAATCGCGCAGGCGCGTATTGCGGCTTATATTTACTGGATCACGATTTCTGGAATTTGCTTTCTCGGGGCGACAAAGCCCTTTTAACTCAGCCGGCTTCCATTTCCTTGATGACGTCCTCGATCGGCGGTTCGAGTTCGGCGAGCGATTGCATGTCTTGTTGCACGCCGCGCATGATGCGGGCGAGATATTCCTTGATCAGCAGGTTGCGTTCGCGGCCCGTTTGCATATCGGGAACATAGCTTTCGATATCCGCGCGGCTGATCGCACCCTTGGCGTCGAGGAGACGCTCAATGGTGTCCATCCGCTCACGCATCACCGAAACTTCGCCGACCAGCGCCATCAGGATGGATAACATCCGATCATCTGAGTGATCGAGAAATTGCGGACGCTTCCCCTTGGCTTTCAGCCCCGAACGCGAAATCCAGTCGAGATCTTCGGTCATATTGCCGCCTCGGGTTTCCACGCGCCATAGGCGTTCCAGATTGCGGCGCGTCCATAATCTTCTTCACCGCCTTCTGGTGATGGCGGAAAGATGTTTTCATCCACCACTGCCTTGACGCCGACGACGAACTGCCCGCTTTTGGGTAGCCCCTTATCTTCCATAATCTGCTTCAAATCGAGCGCATGCATCGCCGACCAGAATGGCTCGTTGTTATTAAAAGCGTCCCAGTCGCGCATAAACTGTTCGAACAGCGGCATCTCTGCAGAATATTGCGGTTGTTCGATATGGAACATCAGCCCGCCGGGCTTCAACACTCGCGCGCCCTCGCCGATGATGTTCGGCAACGCCTTGTTCGACAGCTCGTGCAGGAACATCGTCGTCTGCACCCAGTCGAAACTTTCATCGGCAAATTCTGCCAATTCCTCGGCATTCATCTGTTTGAAGATGATATTCTTCACGCCCAGCGCCTGCGCACGAGCGTGGCCGTAACGCAGCGACGGGGCAGCGGTATCGATGGCTATGACTTCCGCATCGGGAAATGCCAAAGCAATCGGCACGGCATTGTGTCCAACCGTAGCGCCGATATCGAGGATGCGCTTGGGCCGCCAGTCAGGGCGTTCCTTTTTGATCCACGCCGCGACCGCCTGCCCGCCGCCATCGTTCAGCGCCCCCAATGCACCGCCGGTTGTGGCGAAGATCCCGCAATCATAATTGGCACCGGCCGAAACGTCGCCTGGACGTTCTTCACCGTGATAGCTTCCGGGCATGCAATGGATGTCGACCGCCGCCTGATAGCGCGGGACTTCGACGCTGGCGTCGAGCTTTAGGGTTTCGCGCCCTTCATTATACTGCCGCGCCATCGCATCGAGTTCGTCGAGCTGGCGCAGCACCATCGCACGCCCGTTTTGTTGGCGCATCTCCATAGAATTGCGTTTCAATGCCGACCAGAATCGGTGCCACGAATCCTTGTTCATTGCATGACGCACCTCATGCCGGTCGATGGGTTCACGTCCTTGCTCGCTTTTGAACGCTGGCAGCACGCGTCGTTCATAAGCGAGCCTGTTTCCTGCGCCGATTTCGCCGGACAGATACCGGTTGAACCCTGCAAGGAAATTGAACCGCGCCGCCTCGTCATGGCTGGGCTTGGGGAACATCGCATGCTGTGTGACCGCAGTATAAGGCGGGGGCACGTCCATCTTGCTCATGGCATTTCTCTCATATCAGGCCATCTTTGGCGAGTCGTTCTATCGTCTGTTCACTCACGCGTTTGAAATGGTCGCGATCAGGTGTTTTGACGACACCGCCTTCAATCAGGCTGTTGGCATGCTGATGCGTATCGGCGGCGTACGCGGCCGCAAATAGCGCGTTGCGCTGGCGCGACAGCATGTTGGTCATGCCCGGTTTGCGCCGCGCCGCCCGCAGCGCCGCCAGATCGATGTCTGCGAACGCAGTA
>JBGSVG010000093.1:0-3257 GCA_041753095.1 Sphingorhabdus sp.
GGCCAGCACAGCCGTGGTGATGACCGCGCGTTCGCCCGAAAGGGGTGCGCGCGACGAAGCGGAGCAGCTGGCAGCGCGGATAGCTGCGATACGCGATCAGGCGATCCTGCAATCCCGCACGATGGCAATATGGGTAAGGCCATCCGGCTACGGCTTTGAAACGCGGTCTAACGGCGCATGGACACCGCTGTCGCAAGCGCCATTTGCGACGACCGATTGGCGGCGGGGGACGAGCGTACAAATGGGTGGAGGCAGGCAAACACGTGTTGCCTTTGACAGCACCGGGCTGCCCTCCAATGCAGCGAGTATCGGGCTTCGGCGCGGTGATGCATTGGTGACGGTTACCCTCGCGGCAACGGGTGATGTGCGTGTTGCCCGATAAGTCTCAGCCACCGCGTAACGGTTTCACGATGATCGAGATCATGGTGGCGCTGGCGATTTTCAGCCTTGCCGCACTGGCGATGGTGCGGTTGCAGGGCTATTCGGTTCGTTCGACCGCTAATCTGGGCGACAGCAGCATGGCGTGGCAGGTCGCGCGCAATGTCGCGGTCGAAATCCTGTCCAGCCCCACGCCGCCAACATTGGGTGAAGCCGGCGGCGAGGAAATCAATGGCGGCCAGAGCTGGCTTTGGACCGCAACGACCGCCAAGACCGATGATGCCCGGTTAGTGAAGGTCGAGATCAGCGTCGTTGGCACCGGCAACGCGAGCTTACGCAAAGCCCAACTGACGATAGCGCGACCGGTCGAGCAATGAACAACCGTCGCGCGTCCGAGGCTGGCTTTACGCTGGTCGAACTGCTTGTTGCGCTGGCGATCTTTGCCATGATTTCGGTAGCCGGAGTAACATTGCTGCGCTCGGGCAGCGACACCCAGATCGCGGTAAAGAACCGCCTCGAAGAATATTCGCGCACCAACCGGCTGTACAACGCAATGGAGGGCGATCTGGCTCAGGCCGTCGTGCGCCCCGTGCGCGATCAGGCTGGCGCGCCGGTGCCGGCTTTTACCGAGGGCGATGCAACGGCTCCAGGTGCGCTGTTCGGCTTCGTGCGTGCGGGATGGTCCAATTATGACGAAGCGCCGCGCGCCGGGTTGCAGCGCGTTGCTTATGCCTTGGAAGGCGGTGCCTTGAAACGCCTCAGCTGGCCGATGCTAGATGGCGCAGCGCCGTCAGATGCTTCGACTTTGATCGAGAATGTCAGCACCGCCCGGCTGCAATTTCGTGATGAAAAGGGCGAATGGCGCAGCGACTGGACCGCGACTGACGCCGACGCGCTCCCGCGTGCGCTCGAGCTGCGGCTGACCATCAAGGGCAAGCCCGAACAACGCATGTTGTTTGTGGTCGGCCCGCAATCACGGCCCAAACCGAAAGCTATCGATGGAGAGGCTGACCTTTGATGCCGCCCAAGCCATCCGAACGTGGTGCGGCCTTGCTGTCGGTGCTGCTGATGGTCGCGGTGCTTGCGGTCATCGCCGCGACCACGCTTGACCGGCTGGCGCTGTCGAGCAAATTATCGGGCAACGGCAATGCGCTCGCGCAAGCGCGGATGTTTACATACGCCGCCGAAAGCATCGCTGCGGCGCGGATCGAGGATTTATTGGCGCGCGACGCCGCGCAGACGACATTGGCGGGCGGCTGGCTTGGCAAGGAGCAATTCCTCCCGATTCCGGTGGGTACAGCGGTCGCTACAGTCACAGACGCCGGTAATTGCTTCAACCTCAACAGTCTGGTCACCGAAGCCGATGGAAAATATCTAGGCAGCATTATAGGTCAGGAGCAATTCACTTCGCTGATGGTGGTGCTAGGCATCAACGAAAATGCGGCTCGGCCGGTCGCCGCCGCCGCCGCTGACTGGGCCGACAGCGACAACGCGCCACTACAAAATGGCGCAGAGGATGACGCCTATCGCGGCGCGGCAAAGCCCTATTTGGCCGCTAACCGGCTTTACGCGCACCCAAGCGAGCTGCGCGCGGTAAAGGGTGTCACCCCGGCCATTTATTCCAAACTGCGCGGCTGGATTTGTGCATTGCCGGAGGCAGGATTGTCGCCGCTAAATGTCAATACCCTGCTTCCCGAACAAGCGCCGTTGCTGGTCATGCTGTTCCCGACGAACAAACTCAATCCAGGCGCTGCGCGTAGCCATCTCGCCAAGCGGCCAGCCAGTGGCTATGGCAGCCTCATTCGATTCTGGGAGGCACCCGAACTGGCTGCGCTAAAGCCGCCAGCCCCGGTACAGGAGCAGGTAAAACTGACGAGCAAATATTTCCTGTTGGGCACAAGGGTGTCACTCGGCGAGACGACGCTGGAGGGTGAGGCGATGATTGTCGGTTCACCTGCGCCGGCGCGTGTGCTGTGGCGCAGTTGGGGGGAGCAGGAATGACAACCGTCATCACCCGTTTCCCTGTTGCAGCAACCGACGACCCCCTGGTTTACCGCGTCACGGACGGCCAGTGGCAGATTGGCGTAGTGCTGTCTGACTTTATTCCCGATGCGGCAGACGAAACAGTAATGGCAATTGTCTCGCCAGCGGATGTCCGCTGCGTGTGGTCAGTGCTGCCCGACCTTGAGCCGCGTCAGGCCGAGGGTGTTGCGAAACTTCGCATCGGCGAACAGTCGCTTGGACTTGTCCACTCGGCGGCCCGGCATATTGTCGATGACGTTGTCGTGTCCGCGACGATAGCGCCTGCGGTCATGCAGGACGGACTTAACCGATTAGCGTTGCGCGGACTGAACCCCGATATCGTTATTCCTTTCGGGCTGGCTGTTGACCATGCGCCAGATCATATCATCATGGCTGAATTTGATGGCATGAACGTGCTGCGTGGCGAGCGTTTTGCCATCCCCGACGAAGCGGTGTTCCGCGACCTGCTGGTGGGCGATGCCAAAGTGGAGGGGCTTCCTGCAGACCAAACTCGCGATATGCTGCTTGCGGCAAGCGAGCACCCGTTGCTGAACCTGCGCAACGACTTGTTTGCAAAACGCGAGCGCAAAGTGCTGGCAACTGCGGAGCAGCGTAAATGGATTATTCGCCTCACGGCTGCCCTAGTTGCCGCTACTGTCTTGCTCGGCGTCGTTACACTTGCGAAATATTGGAGCGCAACAAACACCGAAAATGAACGCGCATTGGCGGCCGCGCAAAAGATCGATCCGTCGATACAGGATATTGAGCAGGCCGAATCGCAACTTGGCCGCGCCTTGCAGCAAAAGGGACTGGCGCAGGGCCGCTTCGCGCCGCTCACCGCCGGATTATGGCGGGCA
>JBGSVG010000094.1:0-6211 GCA_041753095.1 Sphingorhabdus sp.
AAAATGGCTCCCCGGGAGGGATTCGAACCCCCGACCAATTGATTAACAGTCAACTGCTCTACCACTGAGCTACCAGGGAACAGCCCGATGTCTCCGGGCAGAGGCGCGCCTATAGCAGTGGCTTTTCGGCTTTGGCAAGCACCCTTTGTCCGTTCACGTGATAAATTGTTCCATCGCAATCCGGTCATCGAGCGCATGTTCGGGGTCGAACAAAAGTGTCAGCGCACGATTACGGTCAAGCGCGACTTCGACATGGGAAATGTCCCGGATTTCGCGTTGATCGGCCACCGCGCTTACCGGGCGCTTGCCTGCCTCCAATATCGCGAGCTTGATGATATATCGGTCGGGCAATATCGCGCCTTTCCAACGTCGGGGGCGGAATGGGCTAATCGGAGTCAACGCCAGAAGCGAGGAGTCGAGCGGCAGGATCGGGCCATTTGCTGACAGGTTATACGCGGTCGAGCCGGCTGGCGTGGACACCAAGATGCCGTCGCATATCAGCTCGGGAATGACCGCACGACCATTGACCGATATTTCCAGCTTCGCCGCCTGCCGCGTTTCGCGCAGCAAAGACACTTCGTTGATTGCAGGCAGGGTGAATTTCTGTCCGCCGACCGTGGTGATAATGGCGCTCAGCGGGCGAACCGAGAATGATTTGGCACGCGATAAGCGGTTAAGAAGTTCGCCCGACTCCCAGCCGTTCATCAAAAATCCGATAGTGCCGCGGTTCATACCGTAAGCGGGGATGTCGCGCCGGTCTTCCAGCAACTGATGCAGCACCTGCAGCATATGGCCATCACCGCCCAAGACAATCACCGCCTCGGCGCTGTCCAGCGGAACAAATTCATGCTGCTCACGCAGCAAAGCTTCCGCTTCACGCGCTTGCGGCGTTGCAGAGGAAATTATGGCCAAGCGCGAATATGGGGTCATCCGCCGGTCGCATTCATATGGCGTGTTAAGCGGAGATCGGGCTGTGCCATTTGCCGTTCGAAGTCATGCCGCTCGGGTTTAAGTCGCAGGGCGTGTTGAAGGAGCCGATCCACGGCGCTCAATCCCTCTTCACGAATAGCTTTGCGAAAATCTACATGCATTTGGGACCCGAGGCACATGAACATCTTGCCGTCGGTCGTCAGCCGCAGGCGATTGCAATCATTGCAGAAATTATGGCTCATCGGCGTGATGAGACCAAGCCGTAGGCCCAAGGGTGCGACATGCCAATAGCGCGCGGGACCAGCGCTGCGGTGATCGAGGGATTGTAACGCATAAACCTCCCGCAAAGGCGCGATAAACTCCTCGACCGATATGTAATCTTCCTTTCGGCCCTCTACACCTTCCCCAAGTGGCATGGTTTCGATGATCGACAGATCAAAGCCATTTGCGGCGCAATATTTGGCCATCGGCAACAGGACAGTCTGATTCTGACCTTTCAGCGCGACCATATTTATTTTTAGGGCGATACCGTTCGCGCGCGCTGCTTCAACGCCGCCCAAAACCTGTGCCAGATCGCCGCCGCGCGTGATCTGCCGGAACGCATCCGCATCAAGACTGTCGATGCTGACATTGATCCGCCTGATACCTGCTTCGACCAATAGAGGCGCATATTCGGCAAGGCGGCTGCCATTCGTGGTCAACGTCAGCTCTTCGAGTTTGCCCGAATGCACATGCGCGCCCAATTCGCGGATTAACACCATGATATCACGCCGGACCAGCGGCTCGCCACCCGTCAGGCGGATTTTGCGGATGCCATGCGCGATGAAACGGTTCGCCAACAGCGCGATTTCGCTATAGTCAAGCAGGTCGCGGTGCGGCAGAAAACTCTGCTTTTCGGGCATGCAATAATGACATCGGAAATTGCACCGGTCGGTGACCGATATTCGCAAATAGTCGATTTTGCGTCCGAAACCGTCAAGCATGGGGCGTGATGTAAGCTGAAACTCTCGCCATACAAAGCTGAAATCGAAAGAGTTACGAAAGATATTGGCGCTAGAGGATTATCATGCACATGCGCGAGACATCTGCCGGTACCAAAGACCAACGGTCGCTAACCATGCGGCGTCCGCGTGATGCACGCGAATGGTTGGCGGAATCATCCGAATATCCGGTGACGTTGCTGTTGCTGGGGATTAAGGATTTGAAACAAATCAACGACCGGTTGGGCAGGGCAGCGGGTGATGCCGCAATCCGCCGGGTCGGCCAGCAAATCCGCTCCTTTGCCGAACAGCAACTTTCTCCCATCCGGTTTATGGCGCGGATGCCCGGGCGTGAATTCCTTTTGGTTGTGGACGGTAATACAGGCGGTCGTCAGCTGGAAATGGCGGCGCAGAAATTGCTGGAAATGGTGTCAGTCAATCTGGGCGACGGGTCCGGTCCGCTCCATATCAATCCTCGCATCGGGATATCGCTATCCCAAATCGGCGAAAGCAGGCAAAGTCTGGCAGCGCGCGCTGGTGAAGCGTTGGCGAAGGCCTATGGTCGGAAAGGGAGGCGCTTTCTGGTTGCAGACGCAGAAAATGCGCGGACACCCGATAAAGCAGAGTTTCTGGACAACGCAACAAGGGCGGCGTTGGCCGATCGGCGCATTTCGATCATGCTCCAACCACAATTCGAAGTATCCACCGGGCGGTTGGTAGGTGCCGAGGCGCTCGCGCGCCTTAATCACCCGGATTTGGGTGACGTCAGCGCAGGCGACCTGTTTGATGCCGCCGACCGCTGTGATTTGCGCGAAGAACTATCCCATCTGATTCAAGAAGGCGCAATTAACCTCGCCGCGCACTGGCCTGTCGCGCTCAACAATTTGCGGCTTGCGGTCAATCTGGGGGCGGAAGAGCTGACCGATAATTATGGTTCTCGGTTGCTCGACCTGCTCGACCAGACCGGATTTTCGCCCGATCGCCTGACGCTGGAGCTGACTGAAGAAAGTCTGATCCGCGACCTTGGACTTGCCTCGGGACAACTTGAACTCCTCCGGGCAAAGGGGGTGCGGATCGCCGTCGATGATTTCGGCACCGGCTATTCAAGCCTTGCTTATCTGAAGGCGCTACCGCTCGATTATCTCAAGCTCGACAAGGGCATGACACCCGACATCGTCGGGACGGGCAAAGACCGCGTCATTTTGCGCGCTATCATTGCTATGGCGAAGGCACTCGACATCGCCGTTATTGCTGAAGGCGTCGAAAAAGCCGAAGAGCTGGAAATGCTCAAAGCCGAAGGTTGCGACTATTTTCAGGGTTTCTTGCGGGCACCGCCAATGGTTCCGACACAGTTTGAGGCATTCGCGCTGAGAAGCAACTAGCCCGATTTACGTGCCAGATTGGCTAAGCCCTTCGACAATTGCAGGCACCCGTTCAGCCGCGATATGGGATCACCCCAGACGCGATTGATGACAAGTTTGCTATCGGGGCGAAGCTTTGCCGTCTCGCCCAATTTGGCGACATAAGCGAGCAGACCGGGCACATTGGGCGGGCTATCATCGTGGAAACTGACCAGCGTCCCGCGCGCGCCGACCTCGATTTTCGCAACTTGCGCGATTAACGCATTCTGTTTGATCTGGATAAGCTTAAGCAGATTTTGTGTGGGCTCCGGAATTTTCCCGAACCGATCGGTCATTTCGGCGGCGAAGCCTTCTACATCCTGCCCTTCTTCAAGTTCGTTCAGGCGGCGATACAATGCCATGCGAACGGAAAGGTCTGGAACATAATCTTCCGGAATGAGAATTGGCGCGTCGATGGTGATCTGCGGCGAGAAGCTGCCACGCGGCTTGGCGAGGCCTTGCGCGCCGGCGCGCGCTTCCAGTATCGCCTCTTCGAGCATCGATTGATACAGTTCGAAACCGACTTCCTTGATATGCCCGGATTGCTCGTCGCCGACGAGATTACCTGCGCCGCGAAGATCGAGGTCGTGGCTGGCGAGTTGGAAACCGGCACCGAGGCTGTCGAGATCGCCAAGCACTTTAAGCCGCTTCTCGGCTGTCTCGGTCAGGACACGGTTCGGTTCATGAGTCAAATACGCATAAGCGCGGGTTTTCGAACGACCTACCCGGCCGCGAAGCTGGTATAATTGCGCCAGACCAAACCGGTCGGCGCGGTGGATGATAAGCGTATTGGCGCTGGGTATATCGAGCCCACTTTCGACAATCGTGGTGGACAGCAGAACATCATATCGTTTCTCGTAAAACGCGCTCATCCGTTCTTCGACTTGAGTGGCCGACATCTGGCCGTGCGCGGTTACATATTTGACCTCCGGAATCTCTGTGCGCAGATATTCTTCGATTTCGGTCAGGTCGGCGATGCGCGGCACGACGAAGAAGCTTTGCCCGCCGCGATAATGTTCGCGCAACAACGCCTCGCGCAGCACGACCGGATCCCACGGCATGACATAGGTGCGAACCGCAAGACGGTCGACCGGTGGGGTTTGAATTACCGACAATTCGCGCAAGCCAGACATCGCCATCTGGAGCGTGCGCGGGATCGGCGTCGCGGTCAGTGTCAGCATATGGACGTCGGTTTTCAGCGCCTTGAGCTGTTCCTTGTGGTTGACGCCGAACCGCTGTTCTTCATCGACAATCACCAGTCCCAGACGCTTGAATTTGAGCGATTTAGCCAAGACGGCGTGAGTCCCGATGACGATATCCACTGTGCCATCCGCTAAGCCGTCGCGGGTATTGCTTGCCTCGGACGTGGGTACAAGTCGGGAAAGGCGCCCCAGCTTTAATGGCAAGTCGCGGAACCGTTCGGCAAAGTTGGAATAATGCTGCCGTGCCAGCAAAGTGGTCGGCGCAATGACTGCCACCTGAAGCCCCGCCATCGCCGCGGCAAAGGCCGCGCGCATCGCAACCTCCGTCTTGCCGAAGCCGACGTCACCGCAAACCAGCCGGTCCATGGGCTTGCCTGCCGACAGGTCTTCCAGAACCTCGTCAATGACTCGCTGTTGATCTTCGGTTTCCTCATAAGGGAAACGATCAGCAAAGCTCGCATAGGCCTGATCGTCGACTTCGATAATTGCGCCGGGACGTAGCGCCCGTTCCGCTGCAGTCTTGAGCAGTTCGCCTGCTATAGCGCGGATACGCTCTTTCAGCTTAGACTTGCGGCGTTGCCACGCTTCGCCACCAAGTTTGTCCAGACTGACGGTTTCGCTGTCCGAACCATAGCGCGACAAAACATCGATATTTTCTACGGGCACGTAAAGCTTGTCACCGCCCGAATAGCTGAGCGCCACGCAGTCATGCGGGCTGTTGCCGACCGGGATTGAAATCAGGCCTTCATAGCGTCCGATGCCGTGATCCTGATGCACCACCAGATCACCCGGCGTCAGCGCCGCAAGCTCGGCAAGAAATGCATCGGCGGATTTTTTGCGCTTCTGCCGCCGGACCAACCGGTCGCCGAGCATATCCTGTTCGCTGATCAGCGCATAATCCGGGGCGGTGAAGCCGTGATCGATGGGTAGGACAACCATCGCCGCCCGGCCCTTGGCAACGCCCAAAGCCTGTTGCCAGCTATCGGCATCGGACAGTGGCGGTGCGCCATGGTCGGACAACAATCCCTTCAGGCGTTCTCGTGCACCGAGCGAGTAGCTTGCAATGATCGCTTTATGGCCGCTTTTGGCGAGTGATTTCAGATGCTCCGCAACCGCCTCGTAAACATTGGTTTTTTGCGCGCGCTCGGGCGCAAAATCGCGGGCTGCGGATATGCCAAAGTCGATAATATTTGCAGAGTCCGGCTGTGCGAACGGTGTCACGAGATGTGCGGCGTTGGCAGCCAGCGTCTCCTCAAGCTCGTCGCTCGACAGATACAGCATCTCGGGTGGCAGCGGGCGGTAGCTTCCCGGTTCGGCTACCTGGGCCTTCACGCGGTTGTCGTAATAATCGCTGATGGCATCCAGACGCGATTGTCCTGCCGAAGCCGCACCTGCGTCGCGCAAGACCAAAGTGCCGTCACCCAGATGGTCGAAGATGGTTGCCATTCGCTCTTCAAATAACGGCAGCCAGTGATCCATGCCAGAGAGGCGGCGGCCTTCGGATACCGCCTGATAGAGCGGATCGCCGGTAGCTGTGACGCCAAAGCGTTCGCGATAGCCGACGCGGAAACGCTTGATGGCTTCCTCGTCCATCAATGCCTCGACGGCAGGCAAAATGTCGAAATACTCGACCTGATCAATGCTGCGCTGATCGGCGGGATTAAAGCGGCGAATAGTTTCGATTTCGTCGCCGAAAAAG
>JBGSVG010000095.1:0-3364 GCA_041753095.1 Sphingorhabdus sp.
TATCATTATCGTGCCGGTCATCCCGTCGCCGCTGTCGCAGCGCGCACTGGACGATGTGGTCGCGCATCTGAGGGAGCATCACAAAGGCCATGCGCCCTTGCTGCCCGTCTTCTCGATGGTTGACCGCAGACGCAATCTGCATGTTGCTGCGATGTCGGCCAATCCCGACTGGCCGCGCATCCCAATGGCGAGCGCAGTGGAGCAGATGGCAGTCCACCGCGCGCCGGTCGGCGTTTTCGCGCATCGCTCGCCTGCGGGTGAAGCTTTTCATATGCTATCGGGCGCCATTGAGCGTAAGCTTTCCAAAGCGAAGGACTGACTTTCGCACCTTCGGGGAGGGGTAATGCGGAAAAAATGGCTTGGGGTGGCGCTTGGCGTTGCATTGGTGGCAGGCGGCATCGCCTATGTGAAACGCGATGCCATTGCGATAAACCTTATCCAGCGCGGTGCCGATGCCGCAATGACCCGCAATGTCATGGCCGGTCTTGCGCGCAATGAACTGCATGTCGGCTTCTGCGGCACCGGATCACCGCTCCCCAGTCGCGACCGTGCCGCCGCTTGCACCGTTGTAATTGCCGACGGGAAATTGTTCGTTTTCGATATGGGCGGGGGCTCGGGCAACAACCTGACGATGATGGGCCTGCCGCTCGATAAAATTCAGGGTGTCTGGCTGACGCATTTACACAGCGACCATTTCGAAGGACTTGGGCCATTCACGTTGCAACGCTGGGCAGGGACGAGCGCCAAAACGCCGCTGCCGGTGTTCGGACCGGAGAGCGTCACCGAAATCACTGAAGGCCTGAACGCGGTCTATCGGATCGATTCGACCTACCGTATCGCGCATCATGGCGAGGCGGTCGTCCCGCCATCGGGTTTTGGCATGACCGGCACCGCGATTGTTCCCGGTGTGGTCTACGATAATGATGGCGTAAAAATCACCGCCTTTGCGGTCGATCACGACCCTATCAAGCCCGCCTTTGGCTACCGCGTCGATTGGAAAGGCCGCAGCGTAACCATCAGCGGCGACACCGCCTTCACGCCTGCGTTGGCGGCAGCTGCCAAAGGCAGCGACCTGCTCGTCAGCGAACTATTAGCGCCGCGCCTCGTCAAAATTCTGGAGAATAGCTCGCGAAAAGCAGGCAACCCCAATCGGGCCAAGATCTTCGCCGACATCCAGAATTATCATATCAGCCCCGAGCAGGCGGCTGATGTAGCGAAAGCCGCCAATGTCGGCATGCTGGCCTTCACCCATATCGTTCCGTCGGTGCCAACGCCTCTGGAGTTCGCGCTAATTGGCGATGCCGCTAACCATTATGCAGGTCCAATCAAAATCATGCACGACGGCGACATCATCAGTATTTCCGGTAACGGCAAGTTCAGGACAAACAACCTGCTGAACTGAAACGGGCCGGAACATGTCGCTCCGGCCCGCACCGTTTCGGGATGCCAGGGAGACTAGCCAAAGCCTCCCGAAAGGTTCCCTGTCAGCCTAAAACTCGCCGGCCACACCGACACGTGCGCCAACGCTTTTGCCGCCCGCATAAGAAACACCGCCTGTCAACGCGAACGGATTTTCGGTGTTGGCACGATAGGCAAAGGACAGCCCGATGGCTTGTTCCCCACGATAGGTCGCCGCGTTCAATGCATAGCTGACCCCGCCGACATTGGATGGCATTGCCGCGGTCGTTAGCGCCAGCGCAGTCGAGGTCCCACGCCGCGCATCGCGCCGGTCGCGGTCAGTCAACGCAAACAGCTCGCTGATTTGCGCACTGTGCTGGTTGGTCAATGCCTGCAGCGCCGGGATTGCTCCTATGCTGAGCGATTCCAGCGCGGTGAGGCGGCTGTTTTGCGTCGTGTCGAGCGCCTGAATCGCGGCAATCTGCATGTCCTGCACCGTGTTTTGCGCCACCGCCGCGTTGGCTGTGGACTGCGCCGCAGCCGCACTGGTGAGTGCAGCATTTGCCGTACCTTGTGCCGTTGCGGCATTGGCAAGTGCCGTGTTCGCCGCAGCTTGAGCGGTAGCGGCGTTGGTAAGCGCGGTGTTTGCCGTCGATTGTGCGGCATTGGCTGTGGTCTGGGCATTCGCAGCAGCATTTTGCACGGCAAATAACTGCCCGCCATTGACCGCATCGGTGCTGCCCGCCGCGACCAAGCCGTTAGCGACATTCACGATCTGCCGCTCGCCACCGACGAAGCCAACCGAGAATGTATTGGCGACGTTGGCGATTGAGCCGTTGCCAATAGCTATGCTGTTGGCGGCAGTTGCCTGTGCGCCGTTACCGATAGCGACATTGCCCGTGCCATCGGCGGTGCTTCCATTACCCAAAGCCACCGCACCATCACCATTTGCGGTATTATCCGCGCCGATGGCAACTGCGCCGGTGCCGGTTGCGGTGTTCGGATCGCCGATGGCCACTGCACCATTTCCAGTGGCCGTCTGGCCCTGGCCCAATGCGATTGCGCCATTGCCGTTGGCGCTGTTGCCACCCGTCGCTCCTTGCAGCGCACCAATGCCGACACCCACGCCGACATTGCCTGCGGACATTACCGCAGCGTTCAGCTGATTAAGCGTGACCGCGTCAGTACCACTGGTGCCGTCGAGGATATTCGTCAACCGTCGCTCATTACCCGCGCTGCCAAACGAAACGGTGTTGGCGATGCTGGCGATCGAGCCCGCACCTATGGCGACGGCGTTTGTGGCCGTGACCTGCGTACTCGCACCAAGCGCGGTCCCTAGATCGCCCGATACCTCACTGTTCGCGCCGATTGCGGTGCCGCCAAGGGCGTTGGTTTCCGCGCGACCGCCGACCGCAGTCTGGTTACTGCCAGCGCTGACGGGTGAGTTCGGCGTGTTGAAGGTGAAGCCGGTGCCTGCACGCGCGGTCGAACCGATGGCAACGGTATTGCTGCCAACCGCCACCGCATTGCTGCCCAGCGCACTTGCCGCGTTGATGCCGATGTTTGCCGGAGTTACCGTCCCGCTGAATCGGGCTGTCGCGTTTTGCCCGAGCGCGACACCATTGTCCTGCGCCAAGGCATTAAAGCCGATTGCGGTTGAGGCAAAAGTCGGTGCAGTAGTGCTCGGCCCGAGGGCCTGCGCGCCCAGGCCGATGGCGACGCCGCCTGCCTGGCTGACCACGGTATTGGTGCCAAGCGCGGTGCCGTCTTCGGCGGTTATTTCGGCATTGGCGCCGATCGCCGTCGCGTTGTTCTGGTTGGCTTCGGCCCGTCCGCCGACAACGGTAATGTTGTTACCGGCGTTTACCGGCGAGTTCGGTGTGTTGACGGTGAAACCCGTGCCTGCTCGCGCTGTGGTGCCGATTGCAACCGTATTCGACCCAATGGCGACCGCGTTTCCGCCGAC
>JBGSVG010000096.1:0-3796 GCA_041753095.1 Sphingorhabdus sp.
CGCAGGCAAGGACCACCGAGACGTCGAGCGCATCAATTCGCAAATGGTCCACATGTCACTCCGTCAAAATCCCAGCACCGGATTTGTCCGGTTGTCTTTCCTGCATAGCCGTCTAGTTTCGCAAATAACCAAAAAGCGCAAGTGCAAAGCTTTGCAAGAAATGTCGGGGGAGAGCAGATGTTCGAAATTTCCAGTAATGCTGGCCAGATCGGCATATTCGTCGCCCTGACGGTGCTGATCGCGGGGCTCACTTACTGGAAAGTCCACGGCAAAGGCGCGGCGCGAACCGAAGATGCGGGGTCCACCAAAGAAGTTTTCCTGGCTGGCGGCGGGCTGACATGGCTGTTTGTCGCAGGCTCCATCACGCTAACCAATCTATCAACCGAGCAGCTTGTCGGCATGAACGGCAATCAGATGCTCTTGCTTGCTTGGTGGGAGATTTCGGGCTTTGTCGGGCTGCTGATACTGGCCTATGTTTTTGTGCCGATTTATTATCGCAATAATTGCACCACCGTCACCGAATTGCTTGAGCGCCGGTACAAGGGTGGCAGCATAAGGACGGTTATTTCTGCGCTGTTTCTGCTCGGAAATATTCTGATCTACCTTCCCGCTGCGCTCTATTCGGGCAGCCTGTTCCTGAAATCGATGTTCGGCGTCGATTGGTCGCTTTTATGGTTCGCCGCACCGATGGCGATTATTGCGGCGATTTACACCATAACCGGCGGGTTGCGTGCAGTGGCGGTCATGGACACCTATTCGGGCATCGGCGTGCTGGCTATTGCGTTTCTAGTGGTCATACTGGCGCTGGCGGCAGTCGGCTTCGATCTGTCCAGCGTGCCCGCCGAACGCACATCGATGATTGGCAGCATCGAATCCCCCATTCCCTTCCACACATTGTTCACCGGAATGATATTCATCCAGATATTCTATTGGTCCACCAATCAGAATATTACGCAAAAGGCGATGACCGCACCTACTGTAAAGGAGGCGCAAAAGGGCGTTCTTGCAGCCGCCGTTGTTCGCATCCTTATCATCCCCGCAATCGTAGTTATTCCTGGCGTTGTTGCTTTCAAACTTTTTGGCAGCCTCGGTGACGCCGCCTATGGCAAGTTGGTCGCGCACGTCCTCCCCGGCTGGATGTCGGGAGCCTTTGCCGCCATGATGATGGCGGCGGTCATCGCGCATACGAGCGCGATATTGAACAGCTCGGTCGCACTTTACTCAGTCGACTTTCACGACAAGTTTATTCGTCCTGTCGCCAATCATTGGCGGTTGGCGGCCATCGTTTCGATTGTTCTGACTATCACCTCTATCCTGCTGGTGCCGGTATTCGAGAATGCCAAAAGCATCATCAATCTGTTGCAACAACTGAACGGGCTTTCATCGATGCCAATCCTGTCGGCATTTATTACCGGGCTGCTGTTCCGCAACATGGATGCGCGTGCAGCGATTGCAGGGCTGGTGTCGGGCGTTGCACTTTATGCGTTTCACAACTTCATTCTGTATGTTCCCGATACTTTGTACGCTGGCGAGACATTCTACCAACATATGGGAATTGCATGGCTGCACTATATCGATGTGATGGCTATCGTGTTGGTGACGTGCGTGATTATGGCGTTGGCGGTGAACCGGCTTGTATTCGGCAACCGCGCGGTATTTATCTGGAGTAAGGAGGGACGCCGTCTGGCGGCGGTTGGAGCATGAGCGATTATCTACTCGTTATCGATGAAGGCACGACGTCAACGCGTGCGGTTTTATTTGCGGCCGACGGTCAAGCTAAGGGCAGTTGTCAGCGGCCATTGACGCAGCATTATCCAGCGCCTGGTCTTGTCGAGCACGATGCCAGCGAAATCTGGAACCTGACACTCGAGTGCGCACGAGAGATGGTTGCCAAGGCTGGCGGCGCTGACAGGATCGCGGGCATTGGCATCACCAACCAGCGCGAGACTGTTGTATTCTGGGACCGGCGGACAGGTGAGCCCTTGGCACCTGCAATCGTCTGGCAGGACCGGCGAACTGCGCAGGATTGCCATGCACTGAAAGAGGCAGGCGAAGAACCCGTACTTCAGGCCAAAACCGGCTTATTGCTCGACCCCTATTTTTCGGGTTCGAAGATTGGCTGGGCGTTGCGTAATTGGCCGCAACTGAAGGAGGCGGGCGACAATCTGGCGGTGGGAACGGTTGAGAGCTATCTCGTCTATCGCCTGACCGGCGGTCGCCATATCAGCGATGCCACAAACGCATCGCGCACCGCCTTGATGGCGATCGGAAGTGGCGGATGGGATGATGGCCTCATCGAACTATTCGGAATCCCGCGCGACATCCTGCCTGAAATCACGGATTGCGCCGGTGATTTGGGAACTACGCTGCCGGATCTGTTCGGAGGGGCGATCAGGATTTCGGGCATGGCGGGCGACCAGCAGGCAGCCACAATCGGGCAAGGCTGTTTCGATATTGGCCAGACCAAGGCTACTTTCGGTACTGGCGCGTTTGTCCTGACGCAAACGGGCACGACCTTACGCCAATCGAAAAGCCGGCTGCTTTCAACCGTTCTGTATCAGTTGAATGGAGAGCGTCATTATGCGCTTGAAGGCTCGGTATTCGTCGCCGGTAGCCTCATTCAATGGCTTCGCGATGATCTCGGGCTCATCCAGCACGCCGCCGACACCGAGCCGCTGGCGCGGAGCGTTCCGGATAATGGGGGTGTCTATCTTGTCCCTGCCCTGTCGGGCCTAGGCGCGCCGCACTGGCAACCCAATGCGCGCGGGAGCATCAGCGGCCTTAGCTTTTCGGCCAAGAAAGCGCATGTCGCGCGTGCCGCGCTGGAGGCAATGGCGCACCAGACGCACGATTTGAAGACCGCGTTTGCGGCCGACGGCGCAGATTGGGCCGAATTGCGGATCGACGGCGGTATGGTTGCCAACGACTGGATGGCGCAGGATCTAGCCGATATTTTGGCAATTGATGTCGAGCGGCCCGCCTTCATCGAGACAACCGCGCTGGGTGCCGCGATGCTGGCGGCTGTTGGTTCCGGACTTTATACTTCATTAGAGGACGCAACAGCCATGCGCGGCGGGGTAACGCGTTTCACGCCGCAACTGGGTGCCGACGCACGACGGAGCCGGTTAACGGGCTGGGCCGATGCGCTGGGGCGAGTGTTGCAATAGCTTTCGAGCCGTCATTCGTCTGTCCCCGGATCATAATGTCTGCGGCAGCAACGCCCCATAGCGCGCACTAAACCTATTCCGATATTGGCAAAAGTTTACGCCATTTTAACCATCCCACGGCAATGTGACCGTGACAGAATAGTCGCGACTGGCATCGACAGGACCAAGAGATGGATAATTTGCGCGGATTTGAACCCTTTGGATCGGACTATAATGCCGATTTGCCGGACTATGCCGTTTTCGAAGAGGAAGACGCTGCGATTGAGCCGCCGCCTGTGGTGTCTGGCGATGAGCGCCGCATGCAGGTGCGCGCATATAATTTCTGGACCGCGCAGCTGCACGATAAAAATTATCCATGCATCGAAGAGCTCGACCCTTCTTCGGTGGAAGATTTCCGCGATTTCAGTGTCTTGCTGGACTTTACCTCTGGCATCGAAAATCCGTCTATTGAATATCTCGGAGAAAAGCTGCGCACCGAATGTGGGTTGGACGAGGATGTTACCTATCTCGACCAAGTGCCCAGCCGTTCACTGCTGTCGCGTATTACCGACCATTATTTGCAGATTATCGCCAACCGCGCGCCAATCGGTTTTGAGGCCGAATTCATCAATGATCGCGGCGTCAACATT
>JBGSVG010000097.1:0-5561 GCA_041753095.1 Sphingorhabdus sp.
GGGGAAACTCCAAGGGAATGAAAACAGGTGCGCGGCCTTTAGCCGAAGTCGCGCTCAAGTCAAAGGCGGCTAATTGCGCGGACGTTCGTTGAGCAATTTCACCAGCCGTGCGATCGAGCCAAATTGCGCGATGGTCTTGCCTAGCAACTCGCGATCCTGTTCGGGATTTAGCGTGGCGCTCTCAAATATGTCGCCTGTCCGCAAAGCCACAATCAAATCACCGCCAAGGAACAAAGCGGCCAGTTTCTCGCCATCGAACTCCTTCTCCAGATCGAGCAACCGTTCGCAATAGGCCGGGTGAACCAGATAGCGCCCCTCAACCTGGTCGGTACCGTAAACATCAAACGCGTCCTCAAAGCGCGGATCAACCATCTTGATCCGCTCCAATGTTCGTCCGCCATAGGATTTACTGTCGCCGAACAGCGTAAACTTGAAACCGTCCCGCCGGACCAGCGTAGTGGCGAGAAAGGGCCGCGCGAATTGAAACCGCAGAACAACGCCCTCAAAAACAGTCACCGTCCGCCGGTTTTTGCCCGACCCGCGTGTTTCGGTCAGCTTCGCCTCATATAGCAGGAAATCGGTGCCCTCGATTGAGCCATGCCATTGATCTTGCAAATAGCTGTCGTCGTAGGAAGGAAGCAGTTCGAACGCGCATGCATGTTCGAATTCCTGGCCACTAAACGCCGCGACTGAATAATCGATCTGCAATGCCTGAGCGAGCGCGCCATTCATCTCAGCCTTGAGCGAGTTGACCATCTTTTGCCGGATGCTGTTGGCCCAAGCCAATGCGCCGCCAATGATGATTGCACCGGCAAAATAGGCAAATTGCTGCGCGCCGAACAGTAGTAGGATTAGACCTACCAAGAGGCCGACCGCCACGCCGCCGCCGCCGGTCCAGTACGCCTTCTCCTTCGCCTTTGCCCGCTCTGTAGACAACGCATCAAGCCGCGCCTGCAGGCCGCCCGCCATCAGGCTGTCCACGTCAGGCAGTGCGATCATGATTGAATTCCCCCGCGCCCATGATATTCCATGCTATCGACCGTTTGAGGGGGAGTAAAGCAAATGGGTTTGTGGATAATCATCGCCGTCGTTCTTCTCGCGCTTATAGCCATCATCATCTACAACCGGCTGGTGGGACTGCGCCAGAATGTGCGGCAGGGCTGGGCCGATATCGACGCGCAATTGCGTCAACGGCACGACCTCATTCCCAATCTGGTCAGCACCGTGCAGGGTTACGCCACGCATGAAAAGACGACGCTCGAAGCGGTGATTTCAGCGCGCAACTCGGCGTTGGGTGCAGCCAATCCAGCCGCTGCGGCCATCGCGGAAGCCGGACTATCCGGCGCGCTCAAAAACCTGTTCGCATTGGCAGAAAATTACCCCGATCTGAAAGCGAACCAGAATTTCCAGACCCTCCAGCATGAATTGTCCGATGTCGAGGACAAGCTCGCCGCATCACGCCGCGCCTACAATGCAGTAACCGCCGACTATAACGGCGCGCGGCAGGCCTTCCCTGCGGTGCTTTTTGCCGGTGCATTTGGATTTGGCGAAGAGAAATTTTGGGAATTGGGGGCGGATGAGCGGCCCTCGATTAGTGCTGCACCGGAAGTGAAATTCTGACGGCAATCAACTTCACTCGCATTTACGATATTCGTCACTTTTTGGAAGATTCAGTTATCCTGCTCGGCAAAAACCTTGCATATCTGTTCAGTTTTCCGATGGTGTGGCCGCTGTGACGGGAGAAGTCGTTGGAGGATTGCGCCGGACCGCTTCCATTATCTCTTTAATCCTCCGGTCATGAGAGCGCTTGAGCGCTGTCTGACAATATTCCATTTCGGCTGCCTCAGCTTCCGGCAAAGGCCAAAAACGGTCACGATCGCTCTTCAGTTGGGTCGGCCACCCAAGGTTTTCAAATACACATAAGCTCTGGCCGTCTATGCTATCCTGTGCTCTCATCACCAATGCCTCGCGACCATCTCGGCCGAGGGCATAGCCAATGCGCCAAATGTCATAATCAGTAATTTCGAGATATTGCGCCAAATTATTGGCGCCCAAGACAAACGCGGTTGCTTCGGCAGAATTTACCATGTCATATTTCGGTTCGCGCTCGATGACCGAGACGGTCACCATCAACGCATTCTTCACAAAACTCTTTTTTTCGGTAATGCTATATCCCGCAAGGTTTGGTTTGGTTGCAAGGTCTTGGCGTATGGCTGGCTTATCAAACGCATCAAGCGAGCAGTTCGCGCCAGCACCGATTTCCGCTGCAACAAAGCTGTTCGATAGCAAAAGTTCGCGAGGAAACTCATCCCGATTGATAGTGATTTCGCACAGCTCGACATGCGCGTCAGCGCCGTTCCCCATAACGATCGCAGCGTCTTGATGTGTTATAGGCAACAAATAATAAGTGGCCAACCGTGGTGTTACTGCCGCAAAAACTGCATATTGCGGTCCAATTCCCCACCAACTGCTTCCAAGCGCAGCCGGGACATCGGACATCTGCGAATAACGCATTCTCAGTTCGTGATTGAGCGCGCGATGATAGGCATAAGGAAGATTGTTCTGAGACTGATCCGCAAGATTGTATGAGATTAATCTGGCAGTGATGCCGTAGCGATGGTCTTCGCGCAAAACTTTTCCAATTCTGCCGTCCGGCTGCGCCGAGCAGCTAGAGGACGAGATTCCAAGAGACGCCAGCAACAGTATAAAGTGAGCGAGCGTCGGCAGTCGGATGCAAGTCTGATTAAAATATCCCCTAAGCAAAATTCTTACCTGGTTCATTGCCAATCCCTGGAACGCCATCGCTCGCTCCAACCTCAATAAATACCGCCATCTTGCTGGATAAACTCCTGATCGCGCTTGGTACCGGCGCTCGGACCTTGCGAGGCCGGGGAATTGCTCGATCCGCTATCCGACGACGACGATTGTTTCTTCTTCGGCTTGTCACCGCGCGCAGCCAATTCTTCCTGGCGGATCGAGCGCTTGGGTTCGGTTTCGGCTTTGAAAGCTTCCCAAATCACTGCACTTTTAGGATCATCGCCGGGCCATGCACCATATACCCGTTTGCCGCTCTTGCGGTCTATGCGCACCAAGCGGGTGCCTTCTGGCGCTACGAAAGGCGTTTTTGGCATGTCGGCCATCGCCACCCGCGCAAATTGCTTGAATATCGGCGCCGCAAGCGAGCCGCCTTGTGCATAACCACCCATGTTGCGCGGCTGGTCATAGCCCAGATAAACCCCGGCAATCAGGTGCGGCGAGCCGCCTACAAACCAGACATTTGTTGGGCCGGTGGTAGTACCCGTCTTGCCAAACAACGGGCGATCAAGGTCACGCAATATTGTTGCCGTTCCCCGTTGCACAACACCTTCCAGCATGTGCACCACCTGATAGGCCGTAATCGGGTCCATCAACTGCTTACCAGCAGCAGCAAAGCGCGGCATCGGCTTACCATCCCAATCCTTCGCCCGGCATCCTTTGCATGATTTCCAGTTCGTCGGCAAAATGACTTTACCCTTGCGGTTCTGGACATAGTCGATGAGCGTCGGTTTCAGTTCGCGACCATGGTTGACCAGCATCGAATAGGCGTTGACCATTTTGAGCACTGTCGTGTCGCCCGCGCCGAGCGCATAAGACAGATAATCGGGGTAATCGCCAATACCCATCGCCCGGAATGTATCGGTAACATTGTCCATTCCGGCATCTGCTGCGGCGCGAACGGTCATAAGGTTGCGGGATTGTTCCAGTCCCCATCGCATGGTCTGTGGCCCTGCTCCACCGCCGCCGAAGTTGCGGAAGCATTTCTGGCCCAGAGAAGAGCCTTGCCACACGCAATAGGGACCGTCGACGATGATCGACGTTGGCGTCATTCCGTTATCGAGCGCAGTCGCGTAAACAAAGGGCTTGATCGACGAACCTGGCTGGCGCTGCGCCTGCGTGGCGCGGTTAAAGCTGGAAATGCGATTGTCGAAGCCGCCCTGAATGGCGAGAACCCGGCCATTGAGTGGGTTCTGCACGACCATACCGCCGCCGACTTCTGGTACCGTGCGCACTGCAAAGCTGTTGCCGCCATTGGGAACGACTGCAATAACGTCGCCCGCCTTCATGGCTGCTGGCCCGCCATTCAATGTGCCTACGCTGCCATCGGCAAAACCTACACGGCCCTTGCCCAATGCTACGCCCGCACGCCAGTTGGCATAATCAATGCCAATGTTAGTTGATGCAAATCGCGACGCCCATTTGTCGTCGGAGACATCGATGGTGCCCATATTGGCCTTCCACGCCTTGCCCGCATTATAGCGAAGCAATCCGTCGCGTAACGCCTGAGTGGTGAGCACCTGAAAGTCAGGGTTCATCGACGTGCGGACCCAAAGACCGCCCGCGTAGACGCTATATGGTCCATTTTTGTCGGTTTCACCGAAACGTTCGATCAACTGACGACGCACTTCTTCGGTAAAATAGCCGCCGACGTTTTTGTAGCCGGTGCCGCGCTGCGCGACCAGCCCTAGTGGCTGCGCACGCGCCTCCGCAAGCTGCGCGTCGGTAATCCAGTCGTTCGCCCGCATTTCGCCAAGTACCCAATTGCGCCGCGCAAGCGCCGCTTCCGCGTTTTTGGCGCGACCATAACGCTCCGGAGCTTTGGGCAGAATCGCCAGAAACGCCATCTCGTGCAGCAGCAATTGGTCGACGCTCTTCCCGAAATAAGCTTGCGCTGCAGCTTCTACGCCAAATGCCTGACGGCCGAGCGCGATTTCGTTGAGATATAGCGAGAGAATTTGTGGCTTGGTCAGCGCGCCTTCGATGCGCTTTGCAAGTATCGCCTCTTTGACCTTGCGGGTGTAACTATATTCGTTGGTGAGCAGTAGATTTTTTGCCACCTGCTGCGTAATCGTCGACGCGCCGCGGGAACGCTTGCTGCTGAACACGTTATCGAAAATCGCCGATACGATGCCGGGATAGTCGATGCCGCCATGGCTGAAGAATGTCTTGTCCTCTGCGGCCAGATAGGAGCGGATTAGCAATTTTGGAAAATCGGCATATTCAAGCTGTACCCGCCGTTCGCGCGCGTAGCTGTGGAACGGCTGCCCGTTGATGTCCCGGACCACCGTCGGCAACGGCGATTCATATTCGATCAGCGCCTCGGCATCCGGCAGATTACGGGCGAACAATGCCCAAAAAAGTATAAAAAGCACAAGCAAGCCACCAGCCGCGTAGGTGGCCCAGCGAAACCGCTTTAGTTGCCACCAACCCTGCCAGCGACCGACAAAACCGTCGACATCGCGTTTCAGCTTGTAACTGACGGTATTGGGTTCTTCGGCAGGCGTGGGGTTGTTATCCATTGCCCGCCCTCTCTAATCAATTTGCCAGCGAGGTCCAGAAAGTTAATCGGCCGCCGAGCGCAAATTTACGTTCAGCGCCCCGCAAGCCGGCGGGCGAAGTGAACCTGAATCGCATTGGCGACACTTCTTCCGACTTTTTGCTGTCCACTTGTTGAAGCAAGGAAATCGACATCATCCTTGTTGCTGAGATAACCGGTTTCAAACAGTATTGAGGGCGGGTCCGGT
>JBGSVG010000098.1:0-3621 GCA_041753095.1 Sphingorhabdus sp.
CAAATAGGTTGGCATATGTCAAAATGCTGTAACGCTCATAAGCTTAAAGCATGTATGACGACAGGGGGAGTAGGTTCGACTTATGTTGCATACCGGAACTTTCGAAGCAGCTGGCAGGGCGCGGCATCCGGAAAATTGCCCTGCTCTGGTGCTGAACGCGGACTACACGCCGCTTAGCTATTATCCGCTGAGCCTGTGGCCGTGGCAGACCGCGATCAAGGCGGTGTTTCTCGACAAGGTCGATATCGTCTCCAACTACGACCGCCATGTGCACAGCCCCAGCATCGACATGAAAATCCCGTCGGTCATCGCGTTGCGCCAATATGTAAAGCCCTCCGAATATCCCGCATTCACCCGTTTCAACCTGTTCCTGCGCGACAAGTTCGAATGCCAATATTGCGGATCAGGCGATAATCTGACCTTCGATCACGTCGTCCCTCGCCGTCTGGGCGGGATTACGAGCTGGGAAAATGTCACCACCGCGTGCCTGCCCTGCAACCTGAAAAAAGGTGGCCGTACGCCGAAGCAGGCGCATATGCAGCTCAACATGGCAGCAATTCGTCCCACCAGCTGGCAATTACAAGACCGCGGCCGCGCCTTCCCCCCAAACCATCTGCACGAAACGTGGCATGATTGGCTGTATTGGGATATCGAGCTGGAGGGCTAAACTGGCTAAGGCAGCGATTTTATGGCGGCGGATACCCCGGGGCGGAGCGCTTCAATTCCGGGAGTTCCGCCAAGATCAACATTTACATATATAAGCGACAAGAAGCCCACCAGATTGTGCTTTCGCGCTATGCCATCGGTAGTGCGAAACCAGTCGTCCCATTTGCCCATCTCGCCAGGACCCGCTACTTCGGCGAACCACGCTGTCCATTCGGCCTCGCTGATGAGGTTACGCTGCGCGATGAACAAAATTGGGCGCGACAGCCGTTCACTTTCGCCGGTCACGTAGGATTGGCCCCTCGGTGCAATCTGGACTGCCAACGCATCGCGGATTGCAAGCAGTTCGCTCTTGCCAAAGGCCGGATTGAGCGCGAGCTGTAGCATCAGGTCGGCACCATGCGCGACGTTGTGGCGATAACCGGATTTCGGATCAAAACCGCGATAATCGTCAATCGACTTCATATAGCCTATGGCGCTGGTTAACATTGCGTGCCGTTCTTCTGGTTTCAGAAATGGAGCAATCCGGTCAGCCCGCGCCACCTCAGACAGCGCGAGCGCTGCGAAGGGACGACGAAATCCATCGGCGTCCGGCGCCCTTATCTGCGCCTGCAATACGCCCGCCAGCCGGACCATCGCAGCGTTGCTGACCAGCTTTCCACGCAGATTATGATAAAGCGCTTCAAAGGCGATTTCATCACGCAACACCGGGTCGGCGCTGCCGAGGCATTGGGTTATGTCGAACACAAACCGGTCGCGGGCCGCAGCGTCGTCAATTGCCCAATTTGCGACTTTCAGCGATAGCAATTTTTCCTTGTCCATGCCCTTGGGCGGACATTGGTCGCCTTGCGCGTTGGCAGGCGTGATCAGCATAACCAAACCAAACAGTAGAAAAGCAAAATGCTTTCGCATGCCCTACTCCGTAACCGTCAACGCAGGAACCGCCCTAGCCGCATCCTCTGGCGTAATTCCCGGCGGCGGGGCGGCGGCGATGCGTTCTTCGCCGCGCATCACGCGGCCAGCGCGTTTGACCGCCTCTCGCAAGCGCGGGTAAACGCCGCAGCGGCAAAGGTTGGTGATCGCAGCGTCGATTTCTGCGTCGGTCGGATTGCTGCTTTTTTTCAAAAGAACCGAAGCTGCCATAATTATCCCGGGAATGCAGAAACCGCATTGCGGCACATTGCCTGCAACAAATGCCTGTTGCAGCGGGTGGCTGCGGTCGCGACTGAGACCCTCGATGGTGGTGACAAAGCGCCCCTCCGCCTCGGCGATTGTGACAAGGCAAGACCGGATTGCCTCGCCGTCAATCTCGACCATGCACGCGCCACAATCTCCGGTTCCGCAGCCATATTTGGTGCCGGTCAGATTCGACGCGTCGCGTAGCGCCCACAATAGGGGCGTTTGCGGGTCCATCTTATATTGAACAGGGCGCTCATTTACGGTGAATTTGGTCATGACGTTACCGGCTGTACGCAGTTTCACGCGGCGTTAGAAGAAAAACCTTTGCCTGAAATCCTGACGTCAATTGCCATTAACGATTCGCCTGAACGCGAGGGATAGATAGGTGACGTCCGGCATTTCCCTGCCTATATCACGGCGATGAATCTCCCATCCAGACGTGTTCGTGTTGTCCTGCTGACGCAGGCGGTGGGGCCATTGGATTATCGGTTGCCTGACGGAATGCAGGCAGGGCCGGGATGCGTCGTCATCGTGCCGCTTGGTCCGCGCAAATTGCCGGGCGTTATCTGGGACGATAATGTTTTCGGCGATGAGCCTGTCGACGCCAAGAAGCTGCGCGCAGTCTTGGAACTGGTCGAATGCCCTCCGATCGGAGCAGGTTTGCGTCGGCTGGTCGATTGGGTCGCTGATTATTATCTCACGCATCATGCAGCGGTGTTACGGATGGTACTGGCGTCGTCTGCAGCCTTCACAACGTCGGGCAGTATCACCGAATATCGCCGCACCGGGTTTGAGCCCGCACGCCTGACCCCGCAACGCGCTGCGGCGCTCGATGCGTTGGAGGATACGCAAGGTCTTGTCCGCGAACTGGCGGCGGAGGCAGGCGTCAGCGATGCGGTCATTCGCGGGCTGATCAAGGCGGGCGCGTTCGAGCCCGTGACGATCAGCGTCGATACGCCTTTTCCCGAGCCACAGGCCAATTTTGCCGCACCTGCACTTAACGAAGCGCAAGCGGTTGCCGCAGGCGCGATGGTTGCGGCGGTGCGGGATGGCGGCTTCGATACCTTCGTGCTCGACGGCGTGACCGGTTCGGGCAAGACCGAAACCTATTTCGAGGCTGTCGCCGAAGCGATCCGGCTGGACAGGCAGGTTCTGGTGCTGCTCCCCGAAATTGCGCTGACCCAGCCGTTCCTCAAGCGCTTCGAAGAACGCTTTGGCGTTGAACCAGCGGCCTGGCATTCGAACCTGCGGTCCACCCAGCGGCGGCGGGTGTGGCGTGCGGTGGCCGATGGCAGCGTCAAGGTGCTGGTCGGCGCGCGCTCGGCCTTGTTTTTGCCCTTCGCAAATCTTGGCCTGATTATCGTCGATGAAGCGCACGAGACCAGCTTCAAACAAGAGGATGGCGTGCGCTATCATGCGCGCGATGTCGCGGTGATGCGCGGGCGGTTTGAGGGATTTCCGGTGGTGCTGGCCTCGGCCACGCCTGCGCTCGAATCGCGCCACATGGTCGCCATCGGGCGTTACAAGGGCCTCGAAATTCCATCGAGGTTCGGCGCAGCGAAAATGCCCGAGATCAAGGCCATCGACCTGACGCTGGATGCGCCCGAGCGGCAGCACTGGATTGCGCCGACGTTGCTGAAGGCGCTCGAAGAGCGGATCGAACGCGGCGAGCAAAGCCTGTTGTTTCTTAACCGTCGCGGCTTTGCGCCGCTGACCTTATGCCGGACCTGCGGACATCGTTTCCAGTGTCCCAATTGCACCAGCTGGATGGTTGAACAC
>JBGSVG010000099.1:0-4172 GCA_041753095.1 Sphingorhabdus sp.
ACCGCCATCACGGCTGGTGCACTCGCAGCAATGCTAATCATGGGCATCATGACCGCTCTCGCCCTCCAAGCCCGCAACGAAGCCGCACGGCAACGTGCGTCCGCCGAAGGATTGGTCGAATATATGCTGACCGATTTGCGGGGGAAGTTGCGGGGAGTAGGCCGCATCGAGATCATGGATGCGGTCAATGAGCGAGCAATGCGTCATTATACAGCGCAGGGTGATCTAACCCATCTGCCTGCAGACAGCCTCGAGCGACGCGCACGGCTGTTGCAGACGATGGGAGAAGATGACGAGAAGAGCGGCGATCTCAACCAAGCAGCCGCAAAGTTCCGGGAAGCGCACCGGACGACCGAAGCATTACTGCTTCGCGAGCCCGAAAGTTCCGGCCGCATATTTGCCCACGCGCAAAGCGAATATTGGGTCGGCTATGCGGCTTATCTGAATAAAGATTGGGCGGTCGCGAACAAGCATTGGTCAGCTTATCAGAAGCTCGCGCTTCGATTGGTTAGTGTAGACCCGGCAAACGACAACTGGCTGCGCGAAGCTGGCTATGCCGAAGGCAATCTGTGCACGCTAGGCCTGGAGACCCGCATAGACGCAGATAAAGCCCTTTCTGTATGCGGATCCGCGCTGCAGCGCATGCTTCAAATATTGGGCCGACAGCCAAATAATCCGTCTGCGATGTTAGACGTCGCCAATCGCTATGCGTGGCTCGCAGATGCGTATCGAGCGGCAGATAACCGTTCGAAGGAGGTCGAAATGCGCGTAACCGGCAAGGCGCTGGTTGACAGGTTGATCGCGTTTGAACCGGATAATTACGATTATCGCGATATGTGGGTTGCAGCACAAACGGCCCTAGCTCAGGCGGAGCTAGCCGTGGGTTCCACCGCAACCGCGCGCAGTCGGCTTTTGATCACGCGCAAGCAAATCGCTCAGATGGTCGACTACGATCCGCAAAACAAAAATTGGCGGAATTATTCAAGTAATCTTGAAAAAATACTCGATAAAATGGGAGATTCGGAATGACGGACGATGTAAAATTCATGATTGACCCGCAAGATGCGGTGCCGATGGATGAGCGGACCGGCTCCCTACCCCAGCCAGCCGAGGCAGTGTTTTATCGTATGAATATCGTAGCTACCGGGCAGGATATCGAGCTCCGCTATACAGCAAGGAATGTATGGACGGGACTAACCGGCCACGATGAATTCAAAAGCAAGATGGCCAATCTAATCGTCAATGAAAACGGCAATATCGGTAATATTCCCCCAAAGCGAACACGGGATAATAATGCCGGGTCCGGCGGTCGGTCAAAAGATACGCTTCTGTCGATAAATTTTGAAAAGAAGTCATTAAGCTACGTTGTACTGAAGCTGAGTTCGAAGCGTAATTGGCAGTTTAGCAGCACTAGCGCACCATTCATGATGGACAAGAAAGACCAGGGAAAGGGCCGGTTTTTTGAAGCACGGCGGTTCGATTCTTCGGGAGCTGTCCTAGACAATTCGGAGCAAGCCGACGGATGCAGGTTTGCCTATTTCATCGTTGATCCGTCCAAATTTGATGTTGATGCGCAGGGCGAGTTTCAGCATCGCTTCAATATTCAAATCGACTTGCTGGAGTTGGATGGATCTACCATCGACAGCCGAATTCCACTCATTATTGATCCCGACGTCCGGCATCCCGGTGGTAATGGTGAGCCTTAAGGGCTAGCCTTGATATCGATGGCGGCAGAAGAAAACATTCGGGAGATAGCTGCTCTTGTTCGGGTCGGCGCTATCACGCGGGCATGGGATGCGTTTGTAGATGCAGGCCTTGAGCAGTCGATCTCCGATCCTGCAGTCCTGACGCTCAAAGGACGCTTGCTTAAGGATCAGGCACGCAAAGCACGCGGCGAGGTGGCGGCAAGAATCTACCTCCAGTCGGCCAAGGCCTATGCCGACGCCGCCGCGCTTCGTCCGGACAGTTATCCGCTGATCAACGCGGCAACGATGTCACTCTTTGCAGGGCAACCAGACCATATGGCGCTGCTCGCACAACATGTGCTCAACATGCTCGATACTGGTGCTGGCATGGGCGAGACCGCCTATTGGCACGAAGCGACGCGGGCAGAAGCGTTGCTTTTGCTTGATCGACAGGCGGAGGCACAAGCCGCGCTCAACAAAGCGATCGTAGCGGCTCCCGCGGCATGGGAAGATCGTGCCGTGACACTCAAGCAGTTTCGGCTGATTACTGAATTTCGAGGGTGCTCTAGCGATTGGCTAGCAAATTACGCGCCGCCGGCGTCCCTATATTTCACCGGCATGATTGGCATTGCACCCGATGATTTCCACGCCGCAGATTTGGCCCGGGAAGCCGTCAACAATAGCAAAGCAGGCTTCGGCTATGGTGCACTGGCGGCAGGCGCAGACATATTAATTGGCGAAGCCCTCATCGAAAGCGGTAAAGAACTCCACCTTATATTTCCGATCATGTCCTCGGCATTTCGCGCGCAATCGGTGGCACCCTATGGCGAGGCGTGGCTGCCGCGGTTTGACCGCTTGTTCGAACAAGCCGCATCGGTGGCAATTGTCTCCGCTGGAGAAACACTGACCGACGCAGCCATCATCTTTGCGGCTCAGGTTGCCAAGGGCGCCGCAGTGGAAAATGCCGGTAGGCTCGAAAGCCACGCAACAGGGCTGGAACTAAATGACGGTTCTGCGCCGGACCTTGGACTTGCTGCCGATTTATTCGTCGCTCTCAAGCGAAGTGCGTCGCTGCCACCCACAAGCCTGGCTAAGGGCGATATGCTCGTCACCGTGGTAACCGACCAGGCAGAGAGCGAAGGCGACGGTTGGGCACCCATTGCGGACGGCTTTTATGCACGCAACGTCGAATCAATCGCTTCTGTAACCGCGCTGCTGATAGCGCTAAAGACCCTGTCACCAGATGCGCGTTCAGCCGTCCGGGTTGCAGCTGTCGACACGGGCGGTGATGCCAAGGACGTCCATGTGGCAAAGCTTCTCCGTATGGCGCAATGCGCGACCGCCGGCACGGTCATCACCGATTCATATTCCGCGCATGCAATCTTGTCGGTTTCGCCTCAACTGCGAACCGAACCATTGGGCGAATTGCCGGACGCCGGAGGGGCAATCGCAATTTATGCAATAGAACCGTGAGCTTAGGCTTGTCAGCTTGGCCGGTCTGTCCTAGCTTCGCCACAACAGGCTTAGTCACAGAACAACATGGGAAACAGGTCTGTTGGGGTTGCAAGAATGCAGGAGAGCCATTTGGCTGGAATGGGCGCAGATTATGATCCGGAGTCCGGTCTTGAGCATGATTTCGTATCGCCCGACAAAATCGATGTAGCACAGTTCATCCCGGCTGCGGCGCTGGCGCCTTATGTCACACAGATTTACTTTTTCCGTTGTGAAGAGCGCACGACCCGTGACCGCCAGCCTGCGGCGCTCGGCCATTTGATGTTTTTCCTTCGGGGACGCGGTATCGTGAAATTCCATGCCGGGGAAAGTGTATCGGTGATGGGGGCGATGCAATATGGTCCAGCGCTGGCGTCGGCCGAATTTGTCCTCGAAGGTCCGCTGCATATTCTGGGCTTCGCACTGACGCCGCTCGGCTTTGCCGCGTTGACCCGCAAGCCCGCCAACCAGTTCGCCGATCGCGCAGTGCCAGCGGTGGAGCTTTACGGGCAAGAGATAGCTCAACTTGCCGAAACATTGAGCGCCGGGCATGTCGACGGCACCTTGCGCATTGCCGACCTGATTGAGAGGGCCAGTGCATTTCTGCTGGACCGCATTCACCCCGTTCCGGCGGCACATGCCGTCATGATCAAGACCGTGGTCAATTGGTTGTCGAGCGACCTCGACCCCGATGTCGACCAATTATACGGGCAACTTGGCATGTCACGCAGCACGGCGGCGCGGCTGATTACACGCTATTTCGGATGTGCGCCCAAGGCATTGATGCGCAAATACCGGGCGTTACGCGCGGCCACGATCCTGATCGACCCAAATTGTACGCCGGAGCTACGCGCCAATGTCGAATCGCTGTTTTACGACCAGCCGCACATGATCCGTGAAATCCGGCAATTTGCGGGGCGCACACCCGGCGCGCTCGATGGCGATGATAGCCGGATATTGCGGATGTGGCTGTCGAAGGACAATTACCGCGATGTC
>JBGSVG010000100.1:0-9721 GCA_041753095.1 Sphingorhabdus sp.
ATTTCGCCGCGCCCATAACGCAAAGTTCGTTGCGGCGCAACATCGCTGCTGTTGCATTGCGCTTTAGGTGTAGCCAAAGCAGCCGATATGTTAGCCCGCATCTTTGCCGACCGCTTCGTTCTCCTGTTGCTTGCAACGATAGTTTTGGCGAGCGTTTTGCCGGTTCGCGGACAGGCTGCCGATACCGCAGCGCTGATTTCGATGGCGGCGATTTTCCTGCTTTTTTTCCTCAATGGCGTTCGCCTTCCGCGCGACGAAGTGCTGCACGGAGTCCGCAACTGGCGACTGCAGGGAGCGATTTTCCTGTTTGTGTTCGGTGTGATGCCGATAGTCGGATTGGCGCTATCGCATGTGTTCGACAATATTTTGCCTGCGACGTTGGCCTTGGGATTGTTGTTCGCCGGGATATTGCCGTCAACGATCCAGTCGGCTGCTGCTTATAGCGCGCTTGCCAAGGGGAATGTGGCCGCTTCGGTTGTCGCAGCGGCGTTGGTCAATCTTTTCGGCGTGGTTCTGTCGCCCTTGCTGTTCGCTGCGCTGGCGCATGTGGGCGAGGCCAATGTGTCGGGCGAGGCGGTCGCGCGGATTTCACTGATCCTGTTGCTGCCGTTTGCGCTCGGTCAGGCCGCGCAAAGGTGGTTCAAGCCGTGGGTCGATAGCCACAAGTCATTGGCGACATGGATGGACCGTATTTCGATTGCGATTGCGGTCTATGTGGCATTTTCCGGCGCGGTGGTCGCGGGCATCTGGAGCATTGTGCGCGGTGATGAGCTGGCGTGGCTGGCGCTGGCTTTATCGGTGATGTTGGTCGTTGGCTTTGGCGGGTCATGGCTGCTCGGCGGGATAATGAAATTGCCGCGTGGCGACCGGATTACGATGCTGTTTTCTGGCGGCCAGAAGAGCATCGCTATAGGTGCGCCGCTGGCGGCAACAATATTCCCGCCCGCAATTGCCGGAATGGTGCTGCTACCGACGCTGGCGTACCATATGGCGCAGTTGATCCTGTCCGCGCCGTTGGCGACGCAGCTTGCTAAGGACAAAGAACCGTAGTGCTGAGCCTGTCGAAGCAGGTCTAGCCGATAAGCGCCGTTCACCTGCGGTGGCCGTCGGCTCGACAGGCTCAGGGCTACGGTGAAATTTATAGGCTCCTGAGCGCTTCCGAGGGCCGTGCCGCCAATATCGGTAGCGAGCCGACGATGCCGAGAATGAAGGTCAATCCTGCGCCGCCAACTAGCGTCAGTGCGAGTATTCCGTAATCCGGAGCAAAGGTGAAATCGAAGATTTGCACCACGACATACCAAGCCGCGCCCATGCCGAGCGCCAGCGATAACAGGCCCAGCACGACCGCCAATATGCCATATTCCATTGCCTGCGCACCCAATATCTGGCTGCGTGTGCCACCGAGCATCTTGGTGATGACGGCATCATATATCCGCGACTGGCGGGCGGCGGCGATGGCTCCCACCAGAACGGCGATGCCAGCCAAAATCGCGATAGAGGCGGCGGCGGCGATGGCTTGCGCCATCTGGCTTAGCAATGTGGTAATCTGAGCCGTGACTTCGCCGACTTCGATTAATGAGGACGACGGGAAGGCCGGGGGCAGTGCTTTGGCCAGCTTGCGCTCTGCTTCTTTCGACACCGTCAAAGTCGCAACCATATTATGCGGCGCGGCATCGAGGCTGCCCGGCGAGAACACCATGACATAATTCAAGCCGAAATTCTCCCAGTTGACGGTACGCAGCGAGGCGATCTTGGCTGGCACTTCTACGCCCAAGAGGCTTACGGTCAGGCTGTCACCGATACCGACATCAAGCACTTCGGCGATTTCGGCGTCGAGGCTAACAAGGGCAGGGCCCTTATAGTCGGCTGGCCACCATTCGCCCGCGACCAGTTCACTGCCTTTCGGCACGGTCGGGCTATATGTAAGGCCGCGGTCACCGTTGAGCACCCATGCGCCTTCGGGCAATTCCTCCAACTGATCGACTCGTTGGCCGCCATATTCGATGATTGTACCGCGTAGGGCAGGGATGAGGTTGATCGTGCCGTTCGGGTCGGCTTCCTTGACCATAGAAGTGAATTTCGCGGCGCCATCACGCGGGATGTCGAGCACGAAGAAGCTCGGTGCGCGTTCGGGGACGCTATTTTTGATCTCGTTATTGATGCTGGTCTGGATGGCGGCGAGCGTTACGAACAAGGTCAAGCCGAGGCCGAGTGCGACCACCAAAGCCTGCGTCTGCGCGCCGGGGCGGTGGAGGTTTGCGAGCGCCAGCCGGGGCAGCGGTGCCTTGGGTCGGGGCAGGCGGATGGCGATGAAGCGGAGGAGGAAGGCTATGCCAGTGAGGAGGAGCAGCAACCCGAACGCCGCGCCGATAAAGGCGAGCGAGAACATGGGCTCGCGCGCTGTCACGACTGCGAGCGCAACGATGGCAGAGATGGCCGCGACGACCCAAATCGTACTGCGCGGGTCGATGCGGCTGTCGCCTTCGACGATGGCGCGAAACAGACCTGCGGCGGGGACGGTACGGGCCCGGGCGAGCGGGGGCAGGGCGAAGGCGAGGGCGATGAGCAGTCCGTAGACCGCACTGATGGCCAAAGGTAACGGATGCAGATTAAAGCCGGGTGCGACGGGCAATATATCGCGTGCGACCCAGCCGATCGCCATCGGCATCACGCTGCCGACCGCGAGTCCGATTAAAATCGAGACGGAAGCGACGGCGAGGATCTGCAACATATAAATGCGGAAAATCGTCTGGCTGTCCGCACCGGTGACTTTCAACGTGGCGATGCTGGCGCGCTTGCTGGCGAGATAACTGCCAACGCCATTGCCGACGCCAATGCCTGCGATGACCAATGCTGCAAGGCCGACCAACGTCAAGAATTGCCCCATACGCTCGATAAACCTCCGCGTACCCGGCGCACCGTTAGAGCGATCGGTGATGTCCCAGCCTGCGGACGGGAATTGCGCCTCAAGCGTTTTGGCGACTGCGGCTGCATCTTCCTGCGGGCCTAGTTTGATGCGGTATTTGGCTTCGTACATGCTGCCGGGCTGGATGAGGCCAGTATCAGGGAGCGAAGCCATGTTGATGATCGCCACCGGACCAAGGGTAAAGCCTTCGCCCAAGCGGTCGGGTTCTTCGTCGATGATACCCGCCACTTTGAACGTCGCTTCACCAAAGCGGACTGCGCCTCCGGTTTGAATATCGAGCCGTTCGGACAGGGTCGGGCCGACATATATCTCGCCCTTGGCGGGTGCCTTGACGATGCCACCATCCCGCAGTTTGAGTGCGCCATAATGTGGGTAGACATTGTCGATGGCCTTCAGCTCGGCGAGCAGGCTGTCTTCACCAATCGCCATTGCCCGCAGCCGTACGGTTTCGGAAACCGACCCAGCTTTGCGCATCGCGGCCATCTCGGCCTGTGTAGCTTCGCGTTGTGCAATGCCGATTTCGACGTCGCCGCCTAATATCGTCTGCCCGCGCCGGGACAACTCATCGGCGATGCCAGCGGTGAGGCTACCAATCGCAGCTAGGGTTGCCACTCCCAAAAACAGGCAGATGGCGAGCAGGCGCAACCCCCTGATCCGCGCGGATAGATCGCGACGGGAAATGCGCCAAATTGCGGCAAGCGGGAGGCTCAAGCCACGCTCTCCACCACATGGCCGTCGTGCATGGTGATGATCCGGTCGCATTTTTTGGCGAGATCGGGGTCATGCGTGATGATGAGGAGCGTCGCGCCTAAAGCGGCGCGGCGTTCGAAGAGCAGGTCAATAATTGAGGTACCGGTGGAACCGTCGAGATTGCCGGTGGGTTCATCTGCAAAAATGATCTTCGGTGCCGCCGCCATGGCACGGGCAATTGCCACACGCTGTTGTTCGCCGCCCGATAGTTGCGAAGGATAATGCGTCAGACGATGGCCAAGGCCAACCGCCTCCAGCTCGGCCTTTGCCCGCCCGAACGGGTCATCAATCCCTGCCAGCTCCATCGGTATCGCGACATTTTCGAGCGCAGTCATCGTCGGAAGCAAGTGGAATGCCTGCAAAACAATGCCAATCCGTCCGCGCCGCGCGCGCGCGAGCTCATCCTCGTCGAGCTTGGTGAAATCAAGTCCATCGACCAGCACCGTCCCGCCGCTTGCCTGCTCCAATCCGGCCAGCACCGCCATAAGCGAAGATTTGCCCGACCCCGATGGCCCCAACAACGCAACGCTGCTGTCATAGGGCACCTCAAGGTCGACCCCGCGCAAAATAGACACTTCGGCATCGTTCGAGCCAAGGCTTAGGGTGACATTTGCCGCGCGGATTGCCATATCCGGCGAAGACGTGATGGGAGCGTGCAAGGAGATAGCCTTTTGAAACGTAATTTTGGTCTATATGGGGCGCTTGCCCTGCTTCTCCAAGTGCTCATTGGCTGCGGGCAGGCGCCTGAATCGACGAAGAGCGAACCGGCTTCGGCAAAGAGCGAAGCGCCGGCGCAATATGACAAGCTTGTCGTGGCGTTTGGGGACAGCCTGTACGCCGGATACAGGCTTGCTCCGAACGAGGGGCTCGCGCCGCAACTGCAGGCCGCGTTGAAGGCCGATGGCGTCAATGCTCGTGTACACAATGCTGGCGTATCTGGAGATACTACGGCGGCGGGTAAGTCGCGGCTCAGCTTCGTCCTCGACAATCTGGAGCGCAAGCCCGATCTCGTCGTGCTTGGGCTTGGCGGCAATGATATGCTGCGCGGTATCAAGCCCGAGGAAACCAAAGCCAACATGGCCGCGATGATGGACGAACTTAAGAAGCGCGATATTCCCGTTGTGCTGACAGGAATGCTGGCAGCGCCAAATCTGGGGACCGATTATGGCAATGCTTTCAACACCATATTTCCCGCATTGGCCAGGCAATATGATGCGCCACTCTATCCGTTTTTCCTCGATGGCGTGGTAACTGACAAGGCACTGATGCTGCCTGACAATATTCACCCCAACGCAAAAGGCGTATCGCGGGTAGTCGAAGGATTATCGCCGCTGGTCGAAGCCGCTTTGAAGGAACAGGGCGATACTGTATTAGAAAAATAATACAGCTGGGGACGGAAGTGCTTGAAATGGTCAGGCACTCGTTCCATCTGTTACTCAAGTTAAGGACAGAGGGAAGAAGCGATGTCGACCGAAACCGTTACGCAAACCGTCAGCGATCTGAAACTGACCCCGCCCGATCCGGTGCCGACCGTTACCGCCAGTCAGGCAATGGGGCTGGTGCCGGTTACAGACGAGCAGACGACAAAGCTGCAGGAGCGTGTGGACGCCTATGTCGCCGATCTGATCGCGCAGGACGTCAACAGCCCCGAATTTGGCAAGCGCGTCGACCAGCTGACCAATATGGGCCGCAAGGAAATGATGGAGGCTGCGAACCAGTCAAACCACTTCCTCGACAAGCCGATCCGTCGGATGGACGAAAGTTCGGGCGTCGGAGCCGACCTCGCCGAACTGCGCCGGGTGGTTGAGGATCTGGATCCTTCCAAGAAGGGCAATCTGATGACCAAGCAGAAGCTGTTTGGCATCATTCCTTTTGGCAACAAGTTGCGCAATTATTTCGACAGCTACCAAAGCTCGCAGACGCATATCAGTTCGATTCTCGGACGGCTCGGCAATGGCAAGGACGAGCTGCTGATGGATAACGCCGCAATCGACGTCGAGCGGCAGAATCTGTGGGTTGCGATGGGCAAGCTTGAGCAGATGATTGTGATGTCCAAGCAGTTGGATGCGAAGCTTGAGGAAAAGGCCGTCGAGTTGGAACTCTCCGACCCTGCCAAAGCGCGTGCGATTAAGGAAAGCGCGTTATTCTATGTCCGCCAGCGTACGCAGGATCTGCTGACGCAAATGGCAGTTACGGTCCAGGGCTATCTCGCGCTCGACTTGGTCAAGAAGAACAATGTCGAGCTGGTGAAGGGCGTGGACCGCGCCTCGACAACGACGGTTGGTGCGTTGCGGACTGCGGTGACGGTGGCACAGGCGATGACCAATCAGAGATTGGTGCTCGACCAGATTACGTCGCTGAACACCACCACCGCGAATATCATCGACAGCACGGGCAAGTTGCTGCGTGACAATACCGCGCGGATTCATGAGCAGGCTGCGGCCTCGACTATACCGCTGGAAACTTTGAGCCGCGCGTTCCAGAATATCTATGACACGATGGACGCCATTGATACCTTCAAGATGAAGGCGCTCGACAGCATGAAGCAAACATCGGAGGCGCTCGAAAAAGAAGTCGAGAAGTCGAAGGGCTATATCGCCCGCGCCGAGGGCCAAGCTCAGGCAACGAAATCAGTGCAGGACAGCGGTTTGCTGTCGCTGGAGGCGTAAGGCTTGTCAAATATCGCCTCCCAATCCGACGAAATTCTCGACAGCAGCCGCCGTGCGCTGCGCAACGTCCGCATGCCGCCCATTGGCACCAAAAGCCAAGCGCTTCGCCGAGCTCATTTTTGGGGCAAGGTTTCAAAGGCTGCTTTGGCTGTCGGCGCGGTGCTGGTCGGAGCAGGGATCGTCGGCGCGATCATTGACGGAATCGGTTTCTGGGGTGTAATGATTACCGGCATTGCGGGAGCGGCGGCAGCTTATGTGCTGATGCGTTATCCCGAAATGCCGATGCCGACGACCGAAAGCCTCCGTCAGACCGATTTGGGAACGCTCGCAGGCAAGACTGAAATCTGGCTGGAGGCACAACGGCCCGCGTTACCAGCACCGGCGATCAGTATCATGCAGGACATCGGGGTACGCCTGGACCAGCTCGCACCGCAATTGCAAACGCTAGATGATAACGACCCCGCCGCGCGTGAAGTGCGAAAGTTGGTGGGTGAGCATCTTCCCGAGCTGGTCAATGGCTACAAGCGCATTCCTGAAAGTTTGAAACGCAAGGAACATGGCGGCAAAACGCCCGAGCAGCAATTGGTCGACGGTTTGAAGCTCATTGACCGTGAAATCGAAACAATGACCGGCCAGATTTCGCGCGGCGAACTTGATAAACTTGCGGTTCGCGGACGATATCTTGAACTGCGCTATGACAGCTCGGAAAACGATTGAATAAATTATGTAAAGTCTTTGAAGTTGCGCATTAACCACAGTTAAATTTTCTTTAACTTTGGTTATTGTGCAGAATCGATTTTGCATGTTACGCAACCCCCATAAATGTGGGGGAAGGAGCCCCTACACTGTATGGGGAATTTGCGACATGACCTACACCGCTTCACAGCGCCTTCGCGGCGCGCTTTTTGTATCAACGGCGTTGCTTGCGCTGCCCGCGGCTGCATTTGCTCAAGACAGCGCACGGCCGTCGGAGGCACTGGATGCGCCGCACGCAAGCAATGTGATCATCGATGGCTTGAACGACGCCGCGCAGGATGCCCAGCGGAATGCAGCGTCGCGCGCTTCTATCGTCGAGGCAATCGAAATGCCCGAAATTACCATCAACAACAACTTTACCCCGACCGAAGCGCGCGATCCAGCGAACATTAACGGCATTGGACAGATCGTTTCTGACGGCGGCGGCGGCTCGGTTGGCCTGTGCACGGGTAGCCTCATCAATCCTCGCGTCGTGCTGTTCGCCGCTCACTGCGTCAATACGCGCGCTGCGACCGCTTATGGTGCGGGTTCGGGCGGCGTCGGCATTGCCGTTGGTTTTGAAACCAACACCCGCGCCAATGCCGCCGGTCAGCCGGACGAGCTGGTCAACTGGTTGTTAGGCGTTGGTGCCGGACCTGGCCAGTTCCAAACGAACCGTGCGCAGCAACTCTATAATATTGAACAGGTATTCTATAATCCGGCATCGCTTGCTGCTGCGTCATGCACCAGCGCGACATCTTGCTTCCTTGAAGCTGACATCGCGACCGCAGTTCTTGATGCGCCGACGCGAAATGTCCCAACCTGGGCTTTGTTGTTCTCGCCTCTTGCGACACCTTCGGCGATCAATCCCGCAACCGGGACGGGCTACCATGTCACCGTTTCAGGATATGGCCGATTTGGCACAGGCACGACCGGGCAGAATGGGGGCAATGATTTCCGTCGTCGTGCTGCCGAAAATATGCTAGGCGCGCTGACTTCGATCAGTGAGCGTAACCTGTTCCTGTTCGGGACCGCTGGCACACCATCGCGCCCGCAATTGTTATATTGGTTGGACTTCGATGATCCGGCACGTGGAACTGCCGCGGCAAACCCGCGCGACTTTAACGGTTTCCGGGATAATGCTTTGGCTCGCGAAGGTTTGACGGGTCCGGGCGATTCGGGTGGACCTTTGATCCTTGACCAGACTTTCTCGAAAAGCGTCATTCTCGGCGTGCTCTCGGGTGGTTCGACATTCTTTGCTGGGCAGCCTGGCGGAAGCTATGGCGCGCAAAGCTTTTATCAGCCGCTGTTCCTCTATTGGGACTGGATCGTTGCCAACAATCCGTATCGCTATGTCACCGCGACCGCCGGCAACAAAAATTGGGAAGATGCGACCGCTTGGGTCACGACGCTTGACCCGGCCTACAACATCATTTCTGGCGGGCAGCTGGTTAATGGCGTTCCTACCGAGCTGGGCGGAACGAATGTGGCAACCACACCGCAATTTGGTGAAATTTGTTTCCAGTCGCCTCTGAACAGCGCGACGCCGCCTGCAACGAACGAGTGCGTCAATGTCGCAACTGGTGCGGCTCGAAACAATGTGCCGAATACACCGAGCGGTTCCAGCGACAGTTCACCAACTCTGACGGCTGTGCTGACCGATGCAGCAGCGCCGGATGCAGTGACGATCACAGAGGCTGCTGCTGCCGCAGTGACGACCGACGAAGCTACTGCTGTGGCGATGCGCGACGGCATGGCTGCCACCGAATCGCCGATGGCAGCACCCGGTTTCCGCGATGGTCCTCTACCTGCACCAACGCTCGCAAACGGCCTTCCCGGCGCAACCAACTTCGTTCCGAACAACGTCAATGGTGTGCGGGCGACAGGTGTTGCTGGCCGCTATTATGACGTGACCTTGCGCAACGCCGGCATCGTATCGCTTAATTCCGCCGTTACGGTTGACAGGTTCACTGTCCTTGGCGCTTCGTCGCAACTTTCCGTGAACGCGGGCGCTTCGCTGACCAGCCTTATCGACGTCATGCATTCGACCGGAATCGTACAGAATAACGGCACGATCACAACGGGCGGTGATTATCTGTTCACCTCTGGTCTGCTGAGCGGGACCGGACGGGTGAACACGCCGTTCCTGACAAGCGTCTTGGGCAACTTCGCGCCCGGCACACTCGGAACAGTCGGTACGCTGACAGTCGGTGGTAATCTGACGATGGCTTCGGGCAGCACTTTTGCCGTTGATGTCGGCGCTGCCGGTACTTCGGATGTCCTGGCAGTGGTTACCAACGGCGCCGGAAGCGGATTTGCCAATATTGGCGGCCGGGTGATTATTTCACCCGTCTCTGGCGCAACAATCCGTAACAATGACCTTTACACGATCCTGACCGCTCAGTCTGGCGTGACGGGGACCTTTACGACAACTGCGCTTAGTGCAATTCTAACGCCGACACTGATTTACAACGCCAATAGCGTGCAGGCGCGGATCGTGGCGGGCAGCTATGGCTCGGTGGTTGCCAACACGCCGGTACAGCTCAGCTATGCCGCTTTGCTTGACCGCAACCGTGGCGGTACGAGCGTTGCTCCGCTGTATGACTTCCTCGATTTGCAGAATGCTGCAACTATTCAAGCC
>JBGSVG010000101.1:0-2098 GCA_041753095.1 Sphingorhabdus sp.
TCCGCACAGGTGAAGAGCGCGGTATTGCTCGCTGGCCTCAATGCGCCGGGCATTACCGAAGTCATCGAACCCATCCCCACCCGCGATCATAGCGAACGGATGTTGCGCGGATTCGGCGCGGATTTGACCGTCGAGGTGGACGCGGACGGCGTGCGCCATATCCGCCTGATGGGCGAAGCAGAGCTCAAGCCCCAAATTATCGAAGTCCCCGGCGATCCTTCCTCCGCCGCATTCCCCATCGTCGCTGCGCTGATTACGCCCGGCAGCGAAGTTACCGTCACCCATGTCGGCATGAACCCGACGCGCACTGGTATATATAAGATGCTTGAGGCGATGGGCGCGGACCTTAGCTATTCGAACGAGCGCGAGGTAGGCGGCGAGCCTGTTGCCGACATCACCGCACGCCATTCGGTTTTGCGCGGGATTGAAGTGCCTCCAGCCGTTGCACCAAGCATGATTGATGAGTTTCCAGTCTTCTTTGTCGCTGCCAGCGTCGCGCAAGGACGGACGACCACGAGCGGTCTTGACGAATTGCGCGTCAAGGAAAGCGACCGGCTGGCGTTGATGGCAGAGGGGCTCAAAGCCATCGGCGCAAACGTTGAGGAACGTGAAGACGGCCTTGTCATCGAAGGCAGCGGCGGCGAACCGCTTGAAGGCGGCGCAACCATCGCCAGCGCGCTCGATCACCGCATCGCGATGAGCTTCGCGGTGGCAGGGCAACATTGCTACCGTGGCGTGACGGTGGACGACGTATCACCGATTGCGACCAGCTTTCCGACGTTCGAGGCGATCATCGACAATCTGAAAGTTCCAAATTGACAGAATATCTCTCTCCCTTTGCTGCTGACCTTATCGGTTTTGCAGGCAGTTTTTTCATTGTCGCGGCTTTCGCCTACAGTAACCTCACAACTCAGATGAACGCGTTGTGGTTCAACGTATCAAATCTGCTTGGCGCGGCTTTGCTGACCATTTCGCTGACGGTGAATTACAATTTGCCGACGATGGTGCTGGAGGTGGTCTGGATGGCGATTGCGCTTTTCGGAATCTTCAAGGCACTTAAAACACGGCGTGCGAACGACAAGCATCTGGGCGACGTCAAATGATCATCGCGGTCGACGGGCCTACTGCCTCCGGAAAAGGCACGTTGGCAAAGGCATTGGCTGCGCATTTCGGACTGCCGTTCATGGATACAGGTGTGCTGTACCGTGCAGTCGGGCGACAGGTACAGCTGAATAAAGGCAATCCTGATAATCCGGCAGACGCACTTGCAGGCTGCGATTTTCCCGACAGCTTGCTTGACGATGCCATGTTACGGACCGAAGAAATCGGTGGTTTGGCAAGCCGGGTGTCAATCCACCCGGCAGTCAGGGCGGCGCTTAACAAACGTCAGGTCGATTTCGCCAACCAAGCGGGAGGCGCGTTGCTCGACGGGCGCGATATCGGAACGGTGATTGCGCCACACGCCGATGTGAAGCTGTTTGTCACCGCCCCTGCCGAAGTCCGCGCCCGGCGCCGCCATGCAGAGATGGTGTCGCACGGGTTGAATGTGAACTTCACTGACATATTGGCCGATATAGAGGCGCGCGATATCCGTGACAGCACCCGTGCCGACGCGCCGTTAAAGCCCGCGAACGATGCCATCTTGCTTGATACCGGCGATTTGACTATAGGCGCAGCCGTTCAAGCCGCGATTGCGCTGGTGGAGGCTCGTCTCCGCAAGGGCTAAGTGGCCGGAGTGTTCGGATAGAACGCACCGTCACCCTGAACTTGTTTCAGGGTCCATTTCGCCTCACTGACCATTGGTCTAAGTTGATGGATGGATGCTGAAACGAGTTTAGCATGACGTGGTATTTTAGTCCAATATGCTCCGTATTTGAACGCCTTATTGCTATTCGGGCAATGGGGCATTTCTGGTCAAAGACCATCGGAACCAACCGATTGGCCGGATAAAAACGTTAAGTTAGGATCACTCAAACATGGCAACTTCGCCAAACCCGACCCGCGACGATTTCGCGGCAATGCTCGACGAATCACTCGGCGGCGCAGATGGCGGCTTTGAAGGCCGCGTAGTAAAAGGTACCGTAACCGCAATCGACAA
>JBGSVG010000102.1:0-1699 GCA_041753095.1 Sphingorhabdus sp.
TACCTCCAGAACGTGCAACGCTGGCCGCTATGACATCCTTGCCACAGTGTATCGCATAAATTATTGGGCTATATGACACCGCTAGACATATCAAGTCAATTTGGTTAGACCGGCTCCGCAATAACGAAGATGTCCGCCAAAGTTTTTCTTGCTTGAAATAACTCAAGTAAAAAAGTTGAGATAAGCGGTCGAAAAAAATGGGAGGCACAGGATGCGCAGTAACACCGTTAAGAATCGAAATTTCACGCAGGTTATGATGCTAAGCGCTAGCATATTGGCGTTGGGCTTTTGTGCTCCCGCGATGGCACAGGATGAACCCAGCGACGATTCGGCGAACAACGAAATCATCGTCACCGCGCAAAAACGCGAACAGAACATTCAGGATGTACCAATGGCCGTGTCGGTCATTTCGGGAGCGGCGTTGGAAGCGCAGGGCGGCATCAACATTGAGAATGCGCAATATCTTGTTCCCAGCCTCAATTTCCGCAAATCGGGTAGTGCACTCAACCAGTCTCTCTATTTGCGCGGCGTCGGCACTACGACTTTCTCGATCGGCGGTGAGCCGTCGGTCGGCACTGTGCTCGACGGCGTTGTGCTTGCGCGTTCGGGTGAAGCGTTCAGCGACCTTGTCGATATCGAACGCATCGAAGTGCTGCGTGGGCCGCAAGGCACGTTGTTCGGCAAGAACGCGAGCGCAGGCGTGATCAACATCGTCAGCCGCCGCCCGAGCGATACCTTTGGTGCCTCGGTCGAAGGCGGTTTCTTCTTTGGTAACGGGCAAGAATATCGCGTACGCGGCGGCGTTGATGTGCCGTTGTCTGAAAAGATCGGCGCGCGCGTCACCGGCTTCTATTCGAAATGGGACGGCAATATCCGTAACGAAACATTGGGGCGCCGTGTCAACGGGTACGAGCGTTATGGCTTTCGCGGAATCGTCGAAGCTCGCCCGAGTGAGAATGTCACGCTGACGTTGATCGGCGACTGGCGCAAATCAAACGACGATTGCTGCGCAGAAGTCATCGGCTCACCCGCGCGCAACGCCGACAATTCCACCTTTGCAACATTCACCGCCCGCGCGGCCACCGCATTGCCGCCGCTGCTTGGCGACAAGAGCCGCCGCATCCGCCAGAATTTGCTCACCCAGTCGCTCGAAAAAGCATGGGGTGTTTCGTTCCAAGCCGATATCGAAAGCGACGATGGCCCGACAGTGACGTCGATCACGGCTTATCGCAAATATGACAGCAACGAAGTGCGCGACGGTGATTTTCTGTCAACGCCCTATGTGGGCATCGCGCAAAGCCACGATTTCGGACCGCAGACCGGTGACACCTTTACGCAGGAATTGCGGCTGACATCGCCAACAGGCCAGTTCCTCGAATATGTCGCCGGGCTTTATTATTACAACGCCTCGCAGGAGCGTACGTTCACGCGCGCCAATATCGCCTGCTCGGCCTCTACACTGCCTGTACAGGGCGTGCTGACGCCATGCTCGACTGCACCAGGCGCATCGACGATCACCTTCCCGCTTGGTACCTCCAATTTCGGCACTACGTTCAAGAATATGGCCGCCTTTGGTCAGGCGACCTTCAATTTTAGCGACAGTTTCCGCGCTATTGCAGGACTTCGCTATACGCATGACCAGCTAAACGGGTTCCAAATCCGTACGACGCCGGTCCCGGGCGCATCGAACGCCGTATTC
>JBGSVG010000103.1:0-7252 GCA_041753095.1 Sphingorhabdus sp.
AATGCCGACCAGATATTTGCGACCATCATCGCAGCGGCCTTACACCGTAGCGATTTCGACTTGATTAATAGGTTCCGGTTTGGCGCGAGCAGCAATCAGGCTACCGCAAACGATCAAAGCGGTGCCCAGCAATACCGGCAACGTTACTGGCTCGCTGAAAAACAGCCACCCGAAAAACGCAGCCCAGACAAAGGCGGTATATTCCACCGGTATCAATATTTGCGCCTCGGCCCGGGCATAGGCCCAGCTCAAAAGCAGTAGCGAGATAATCGCAAGAACGGCGGCTGCACCGAACATCGGCGCGTGACCGACTGGAAAGGGTTGCAACAACCACGGTGCTGCAAAACTCAATGTTACCGCAACGAAAAGGTTCTGGAAAAAGGCGATCTCGATGGGTCCGGCCAGCTGCGCCTGCTGCCGCGCGAGGATGAGGTTGTACGCGAACACCACCGCTGAAAACAACACCGCCGCAGCGCCCCATAAATGGCCGGTAGTGTAATGCCCGCTCAATCGCCCGGCCATAATGATGCCGACACCGACAAGGCCCGCCAATGATGCCCAGATCGCTTCGCGCCCGATGGTTTCGCCAAGCATTACCGCAGCGAGATATAGCGCAATCACTGGCGCAATAAAGCTGAGGCCAATGGCTTCAGCGAGGGGCAATTTCGTCAGCGACCAGAAAAAGCTCACCGCCATTACGGCCACTATTATGCTGCGCCACAGGTGAATTTTCAAAAGTCGGATTTCGGGCCATTTTTGCCGCGTACCGATGAAAATCAACCCCATCAGCAGCGCACCGAGGCTATTACGCCAGATCACCGCATTATATGCGCCCAACCCTAATGCGAGATCTTTCATTGCCGCGTCCATTAACGAGAATGTCGCGATCCCGGCACTGGCAACAGCAAAAGGAACCAACGGGCGGGGGTGGAGTTTAGCCATCCCCGCGTCTTGGCCGACTTAGCTTGGCAACTCAACCCGTTGCGGCGGCGACACTGTGTCAGCGGCTCACCGAACATAGCGACATCAATGTCCCATCAGTTCCAGATCATCTTGTCGTCACGTATGCTGACGGAATCGACCCGTGCCAAAAACGTCTGGCCGAGCAACGATATATCGAGGCCATGCGGTATGATAACCGCACGCACATTGTTCGCCTGCACATTGCCGATTTGCATCCTGTCGATGATCACATGCTTGCCCACGACATCACCGCTTGCCCCCCGTGCGACCGGTTCTAGTTCATCCGCGCTCCAATTTAGGCCGAATGTACGAGCGTCATCGCCTGTCAGCGCAACCGCAGTCGCGCCGGTGTCGACCATGAACCGAACCTGCGACTGGTTGACCGCGACATCGGCATAAAAATGTCCGTCCGGCTCGCGCGCAAGCTCAATCCGGTCGGGCAGCAATTGCTCAACATCGTCGGCACCACCGCCATCAAATCCGTCGGTCGCTAAGGTAGCAGAAGCCGTCGATGTCTGCGAGTTTTCGGCAGAAAGTTGCGATACTGCAGCCTCATCGTCTGCCGGCATAAACCAGCCAACTGCAATCGCGATTACAAACAGCGGCAAGACCTGTTTCAACATCATGCTCAGCGTTTAGCAAATATTGCTTAAGTGGGCGTAAACCCGTCAAAGTAGCGAAAGATATCATCTTCACGACGGCTGGCGGCATTGCGCCAGCTAAGGGCGTCCTTCTCGCTATTAAGCAATTTGCCATCCGCCGAAACGACCATCACCACCGGTGTGCCCTTAATCCTTTTAATGCCGAAGCGCTTCGCGATATCGAGGTTGCGACCCTTGCCGATTTGTGGGGTGCCGACATCTACATAGACGGTGACATAGCGGTCGCGCATCATTGTCATGAATCGTGGGGAATCGAGCCAACCGGCTAAACCGATACTGTCATGGCACCAGTTCGCGCCCAAGATTATAAGCACATTTTTGCCGCTAATCTTTGCCTCATTAAGTGCTTTTTCGACGTCGATCTGCGCATTACGGTCAGCAAAGAAGGCTAGGCTTTCGGGATTGCCTTTGTGTTCGACCGGGGGCGACGGTGCCGGTGCAGCAGGCGTGGTCGTGTGCACCAGCGTTTGCAGCAGCAGATATCCTGCGAGTAATGCTGTCACAACCCTTGCCCTGCCAGCTGGTTTAGCGCCGCACCATCGACCCGATATACAGTCCATTCGTCCATCGGCTTGGCTCCAACCGACTGGTAAAATCGGATGGCTGGATCATTCCAGTCGAGCACCGACCATTCGAGCCGTGCACAATCTCGCTCAACCGCCAGCGCCGCCAGCTGCGCCAGCAACGCTTTGCCCAGCCCCAAGCCGCGCGCATCAGGATGCACGAAAAGATCTTCCAGATAGATCCCCTGTTTTCCTTCGAACGTCGAAAAATTGTGGAAGAACAACGCAAAACCCTGCGGCACGTCATCGATCTCGCCGATCAGGACCTCGGCATAAGGTCGCGCACCGAACAACCGATCGCCGAGAACTGCCTCATCAAAACGCACTTCATGCGCGAGGCGTTCATATTCCGCGAGGTCGCGGATAAACTGTGCGATGAGGGTGAGGTCACCCCGCTCGGCAAACCGGATCGAAAGGCTCAAGCCGCAACTCCGTGCATGTCGTCGGCGCTCATGCTCTCGCCTGCGTCAATGGCTGCGGCCTTCGCTTCGACAAGCTTCACAATATGCGCGACCATGTCGGCGTCCTCGACATGGTGGTCGGTGACGCCAGAGAGATAGACCATATGCTTGCCGTTGCCGCCGCCGGTGATACCGATGTCGGTCTCGCGCGCTTCGCCCGGGCCATTGACAACGCAGCCAAGTACCGAGAGCGAAAGCGGCGTTTTGATGTGACTGAGCGCCTCTTCAAGTTTCTGCACGGTGCGGATCACGTCGAACCCTTGGCGTGCGCAAGACGGGCATGACACAACACGAACGCCGCGGGTGCGCAAGCCGAGTGCTTTCAGGATTTCATAACCGACGCGGACTTCTTCTTCGGGCTCGGCCGACAGGCTGACGCGGATCGTGTCGCCGATCCCCGCCCAGAGCAGATTGCCCATGCCGATGGAGGATTTGACCGTTCCGCCGATCAGACCGCCAGCCTCGGTAATCCCGAGATGCAGCGGGCAATCGACCGCATCGGCCAGCCCCATATAGGCTGCGACCGCCATGAACACGTCGGACGATTTCACCGCGACCTTGTACTCGTGGAAATCATGGTCCTGTAGCAATTTGATATGGTCGAGCGCGCTTTCGATCAAAGCTTCTGGGCACGGCTCGCCATATTTTTCGAGCAAGTCCTTTTCGAGGCTTCCTGCATTCACCCCGATGCGGATGGCACAATTATTGGCTTTGGCGGCGTTGACGACCTCTTTGACGCGCTCGGACGAGCCGATATTGCCGGGGTTGATCCGTAAACACGCCGCGCCTGCATCCGCCGCCTCAAGCGCGCGTTTATAATGGAAATGGATGTCGGCGACGATAGGCACATTGGCGGCTCGGACGATCTGCTTCAGCGCCGCCGTCGACTCCACATCGGGGCAGGACACGCGAATGATATCGACACCGGCATCCTCGCACCGCCTGATCTGGTCGATGGTCGCGCCCGGATCGCTGGTCAGCGTGTTAGTCATGGTCTGTACTGCAATCGGCGCATCGCCGCCGATAGGGACATTACCAACCATGATCTGGCGGGACGAGCGGCGCGCTATATCGCGCCAGGGGCGTATCGAAGACATGGCCCCGATATAGGCGGCGCAGACGGTCAAGGCAATTGCTTGCCTGTTTCCGACATTTGATTGAAAAGATGGGTAACTAAAGGGAATGAGATGAAACAATTTTTCGGTTCAATCTGGTTGCTGTTGATACTATCGCTCGCCCCACCCATCGCGGCCCATCCAGGCGCGCACGACCATGATGCAAAGGACAAAAAAGTGGCGGAAAGAAAATGGACTTTGGTCATTCACGGCGGTGCAGGCAGCATGGAGCGTGGCAAGCTGTCACCAGAAAAAGAGGCGGCTGCCCGCGCCGGACTTTCGCGCGCATTAGAGGCTGGATCCGCTGTATTGAATAGCGGTGGTGGCGCGATGGATGCAGTGTCCGCCGCCATCATGGTGCTTGAGGATGACGAGAATTTCAACGCAGGACGCGGCGCGGTGTTTACATATAAAGGCATCAATGAGCTCGATGCATCGATAATGGACGGCAAGACGATGGGCGCAGGTTCGGTCACCGGCGCGCGCTATACCAAAAACCCGATCCTGTTGGCGCGCGCGGTGATGGAAAAAAGCCCGCATGTCATGCTATCACGCGAAGGCGCAGACGAATTCAGCCGCGAACAGGGCCTCGAACAGGTCAGCCCTGACTATTTCGCGACGCCTGAACGCTGGCGACAGTTGGAGGAACTGAAAGCCAAAAAGCTGGGATGGTATGACATCGACATGAAATATGGCACCGTCGGCGCGGTTGCAGTCGATAGCGACGGCAATGTCGCAGCGGGGACCTCGACCGGTGGTCTGACCGGCAAACGCTGGGGCCGGATCGGCGACAGTCCGGTCATCGGCGCTGGCAATTATGCCGACAACCGGGCGTGTGCGGTATCGGCCACTGGTGCGGGCGAATTCTTCATCCGCCTTAGTGTCGCGCACGAAATCTGCGCGCGAATGCGGATGCTCGGCGAAGGTGCCAAGACCGCCGCCGACCACGTCATGAAAGAACTTAAATTGCTCGGTGGCACCGGCGGCGTGATTGTAGCTGCGCCCGATGGCACAGCGACCTTCAGTTTTAACACGCCGGGAATGTATCGCGGTAAGGCGACGAGTACCGGTGAGAAGTCGGTTGCCGTCTATGGAGATGAATAGCCGTCGCTAATCAGCGGCGGGAGCCCACGCTTCGAAATGCGTTGCCGCCTTAGCGTCGCGCGTCGTAACCAAATAGTCGAAACCGGCTAGCACGAAACGCGCCAGCTCGGTCAATTCGCGCTTCTGCTTGCCCGATATGCGATGCCGGATACCAGCCAACGGTACTAGAACATGGCCATTGGCAGGAATTGCGTCAGGTGCGACATTGGCAGCAGCTAGAAGCGCAGCAATCCCCTCATCTTTGTAAGCCTTCACTGTGGTTACTCCCGTTTCGGACGGGCCAAACAATCGAACCGCGCCGCTGATTGGAACAAAGGCGATGTGCACCGAACGCTTGCCATTTGCTGCCGCCAGTCCGGGCAGCAAGGAGCCGAGGTCGTAAATTCCTACAGGTGTGGTCCCCCGCCCAAGATGGTAAGCACCCATTTTTAGGAGCACGCGCGCCGAGGGGCCTGCCTTACGATACTGATCGAGGAAATATCCCTGCATCAGCGCGCTGCGATATTCGTTCGACGCCTGATATGCTCCTTTTTCATTCAACTGATAAATCTCCGCGCTTGCTGCAAACGCCCTGACCAACGGTAACAGCTCTCGTTGTTGGCCAAATCCGTTTGCGATGACTTCCAAATCATCCGCCTGCACTTTGCCAAGCCATGCGTCGCCAAAAGCCAGCTGGGCCAAAGCTTTCCGGTCAGTGTCACGTGTATCGGATAACATCTTGCGCATTTCAGGATCGCGAGCGTGCATTGCCAGCCAATCCAGCAAGATCATGGGTGCGCCGATGAATTCCTGGTCGATACCCCACAGCCGCGACTTCCCCTTTTTGTCAAAAAAGTCGGCCGCTAGCATGCTGTCTTCGACATTGCTGGTGAAGGGCATGGCGAGCCCCTTGCCCTTTATCGCAGCAGCGATTGACCTCAGGCCCTCATTCGTCGGCTGATTACCGAATTTCTGCCGCAGCCATTTTGCTGTGAAAGGCCCTATTTCGGCCGCGTGAAAAACCGAACCGCCCGAGCTTCTCATCTCTGTAGCCAAAGCGCGAGCCAGCAACGGCGCATCTGCAAAGCCATGATCTTCGCCCAAAGCCACGAATTGGGCATTGCCAATTTCGGACCTTAGTCTGTCACCACCGATACCGGATAATCCAGTTGCATCAAAGGTGACAGGCAATATCTCGATCGGCGCTGAAACGGGCGCGACTTTCGATGCGGCAGGCTGCGTACAAATGACCACTCCGACCAACACTGTAAACATCCGTTTCCACATATCAGGTTCCTTTCTGAATTGCTCAATTCAGTGTATTATCTATACAATACAGGAAAAATTGCAATCAACGGTTCCGTATACCTTTAGTTATATAAGAGATTGAAAATAAATAGATTTTGACTCGACTCACTTTTTTCCACATCTTCATATTACCTGCCGCCTCACCTTGAGGGTCGCCAGTTTGAGCGACAGGGTTAAATGGTTGGCCGTGTGGCTGAACTGTGACCAATGGAGGAAAAAGTCATGAGAAAATTGATGTTTGCGGCCATGTTTGCCGCCCCTTTTGCTATTGCCCTTTCAGCCCCGGCAGCAGCGCAAAATTACCCGTTCACGCCCGGTGACAATGAAGAAGACGGGATGATCGATGTGAGCGACGGCGGTGGGTATGAATATGCAAATTTCCTCGCCACCACATGGAAGAAAAACCAGGAATTTGCGATGTCGAAAGGCTGGATTACAGGCTTTCAGGTGTTGACCAACGTGCACGCCCGCCCCGGCGAGCCGGACATATATCTGGTGACCAGTTTCACCAGCTTGCCGGACGCTGCCGAAGATGAAAAGCGAAACGCTGCGTACCGCGAATTCATGAAGCAGAGCGATGCGCAAATGGACGCTGCCTCGGGCGACCGGGCAAAATATCGCACTGTCATGGGGTCATTCCTGTTGCGCCAGCTGAGATTCAAATAAACGGCGCTGGCGGCGGGTGTCGATTTACATCCGCCGCTATTTCTATTGCGCGGCCAAGTCGTCGGTTTTCTTTATGATAAAATCGACCTATGGCACGCGCCATGAAACGCCTCCTTACCGCATTGCTTATTCTTGTTCTGCCGCTGGCGCCAGCGCAGGCCTATTGGGAATATGGCCATGAGACCGTCGCGAAAATTGCCAAGGTCAATATGTCGACCAAGGCGCGGGCGAATATGCAGCGATTACTGCGTGCCGCGCCACTCATTGGGACGCCGAAATGCGTGCTGCGCGATATTGAGGACGCCAGCGTCTGGGCCGATTGCATCAAAGGCGATCCATTACGTTGGGGCTATACTAACAGTTGGCACTATCAGAATGTCGATATCTGCAAACCGTTCGACCTGAAAAGCGCCTGTGCAGGCGGTAATTGC
>JBGSVG010000104.1:0-1825 GCA_041753095.1 Sphingorhabdus sp.
GCGGCTTGGTACTGGCACTTTGTCGACGTAGTGTGGTTGTTCCTCTTCATCGTCATCTATGTGTGGGGTGGCTGGGGTGCGCCGATCCACGCTTAAGGCATATTGATGCCCGAACCGAAAATTCATGAAGGGCAGCCGGGCATCGCCAAGGCTGCCCTTTTTGGTTTGTGCCCGCAATGCGGCGCCAAAACATTGTTTGCCGGACCAGCGCGCTTTGCTAATCGATGCGGCAATTGCGGGCTGGACTATGCCGGGTTTAATGTCGGCGATGGTCCGGCTGCGTTGCTGACATTGGGCATCGGCGCGCTGATTATCATTTTGGCGCTCATGCTCGATGCCGCTGTCCGTCCGCCATTCTGGGTACATGCCATTATCTGGGTGCCGGTTACTGCGGCTATGACGGTGTATTCGCTGCGGGTATCTAAGGCCGCTCTGCTGGCGGCGGAACATTACAACCGCGCGAAGGAAGCCGGGCGGGATGACATCACATGAAGTGGCCATTAGTCCCCACGATATTGGTCAGCCTTGCCGTCGCGACGATGATCGGACTTGGCATCTGGCAATTGCAGCGCAAGGGGGAAAAAGAAGCGTTGCTTGACCGTTACGAGGCAGCGACGGGGTTGGAGGCTGTCACGTGGCCTGCTGTTCCTTACGAGAAGGCGCTGCCGCTGTTTCGCAAGTCGTCGTTGATGTGTATTAACGTCCTGAGCGTCAAATCGGTATCGGGCGTCAATTCTGCCGGTAAACCCGGCTTTGCGCATATCGCCGCATGTCAAACAGGCGGCGCTGAAGGTCCCGGCGCCAAGGTCGCAATTGGCTGGTCAGAGCGGCCGCAATCGCCGACGTGGAAGGGCGGAGAAATTAGCGGCATCATTGCGCCGGATAATGTGCAGCTGATAAAGCTGGTTGCAACCGACAAGGTCGAAGGGCTGCAATTGTTGGCAAAGCCGTCGCCAGAGCAAATCCCCAATAACCATCTGCTTTACGCCATCCAGTGGTTCATCTTCGCGGCCGCTGCCGCGATTATCTACGTGCTAGCATTGCGTAAGCGCCAATCTGCCGCTTGAGTTTGCCGACCGACATAATTTTCTACATCGTAGCCGGAGCCGCCATCATTCTGGTCGGGCTGGCCAAGGGAGGTTTTGCGGGGCTGGGTGCAGCGGCGATACCATTGCTCGCGCTTGTCATGGATCCTGTGGCTGCCGCCGGCATGTTACTGCCGATATTGATGGCGCAGGATATCGTCAGCGTATGGGCGTTCAGGAAAAGTTTTGACCGAAGAACGTTGATCCTCACCGTACCCGGCGCTGCAATTGGCATCTATCTGGGCTGGTGGTTCGCAGCGGTAGTCGACACCGACGCGATCAGGGGGCTAGTCGGGATTATCGCACTGGCCTTTGGCATGTACCGTATGATGCCATTGATAGGCAGACAGATCCGTGTGACTGGCCCCGCCCCCGAATGGATTGGTACCATCATGGGCGGTGTATCGGGTTTTACCAGCCAGATTGCACATGCGGGCGGGCCGCCATTTCAGATTTGGGCGTTGTCACGCAATTTCCCGCATCTGGTGTTCGTAGGCACCTCGTCTATCTTCTTTGCGATCATCAACTGGATGAAGGTGCCGGCTTATGCCGCCCTAGGACAGTTCAACATACAGAATATGACTTTGACCGCATTGTTCATGCCGCTCGCCATCGCCAGCACATTTGCTGGCGTATGGCTCGTCAAGCGCGTGTCGGCGGCGCGGTTCAACCTGATCATCAACGGATTGATGATAGCAATCGGGTTGGAGCTTATCAGACAGGCTGTCTGGTAACGCCGC
>JBGSVG010000105.1:0-9505 GCA_041753095.1 Sphingorhabdus sp.
GCTTCATGGGCAGCCGCGACTAAGTCACGCGCCGTTCAGATTGAGAATGCAAAATGGCCCGGTGGGAAACCACTGGGCCATTTTCTTTAGGCGTTTTGCCGAACAGGGCTTTTCTTTGCGGAAAAAATCCTGTTGAATCGACCCAGTGATTTGGAGAGAAATTAATGCGTCGCGGCATCAAAAGTTTAAGTGCAATCATTTTCATCAGCGCGGTTGCCGCCTGTGCGCCAACGCCAGTCAAGGTTGCACCGCCGCCCATTCCATTGCCGGTGCCTCCGCCGCCTCCACCAGCTATGCCATTGCCGCCAGGCGGTGCTGCGCTGTCTATGACCATTCCGCCTTTGGGATTGGACGGCGTCCGGGTGACCCCAAATCGTGGCCTCAGCCGCGATGAGCAGATATGGCATTTCCGCTCTGCGCTGAACGTTGCGGCGCTCAATTGCCAAGGGCCAGTCTGGGGGCAGATTGCCACCGAATATAATAAGTTCATCGTGACACATAAGGTTCTGCTGTCGAAGACCAGCAAGAACGTCGATCGCGAGTTTGTGGCGCGGTACAAAGGGCAGAACGGCCTTCGTGTACGCGACACCAGAATGACCGATCTCTACAATTATTTCGCGCTACCGCCCGTACGGTCGGAATATTGCGATATGTCGCTGCGTAAGGTGACTGAAGCCAATCTCGTGCCGAAAGAAGCACTCGCCGAATATGCAATTGGCGGGCTGACGGACATCGACGGTGTTTTCGTCCGCTTCTACGACGCTTATGTGAAGTATGAGCGCGACCTTGCGGATTGGAATATGAAATATGCGCCGAGACCCGTATATGCACCGCTAACGATGCAGCCTGGCACGCTCCAGCCGGGTGTTCAATCGGCACCGACTACTGGTTCACCTATAATGAATCCGCCGGTAACGACGCAAAACCCCGGCTGACGTTCCGGTATTTTTACTCATGCAGGGGCAGCGGCCTGTGCTTCGGCAATCAATGCGCCGTCAATTGCTTTGGAAGCCTTATAGGCGGGGCGTTCACGCAAGCGTTCGGCATAAGCATTGAAGGTCGGGCTTGTGGGCAGGGTTCCGAACTGCAGGCCCCAATCAACTTGCGACCCGACATAGATATCCGCCGCGGTAAAACGATCGCCACAGACATAATTCTTGCCTGATAACGCGCCTTCTAATGCGCTGATTGCATGATTATAATTACCATAGCCTGCCATCCGTTCCTGCTCTGCGGTAGGTTCCCACTTCAGGCTGCGATTTATGATCGCGGCCTCCAATGGCCCCGCCGCAAAGAACATCCACCGATAATAATCGGCGCGTTCAGTGGGCGTCGGTTGCAATTCGGCGTCCGGGAAAGCATCGGCCAGATAAGCGCAAATGGCAGCGCATTCTGTCACCACCTTGCCGTCATGGCGGATCGCAGGAACCTTGCCCATCGGATTGATCGCCAGATATTCGGGCGCTTTCATCGTTTTGCCGTAATCGAGCAGATGCTGCTCATAATCCGCGCCAGCCTCGTGCAGCGCCCAGCGCGCAATCTGGCCACGCGACATCGGATTGGTGTAGAAATCAATCTTCGACATGGGATTTCCTCGACTCAGAGACTAGAACATAATAAGAACAAGCTACGCTTCGCGCAAGCGTTCAAGCCATGCTGATATAATCGCGCATCGCAGCCGCCTCTGCCTCGATTTTCTCAATGCGGTGTTTCACGAGGTCACCGATGGAAACAAATCCAGTCAGGCGATCGTCCTCAACAACCGGCAAATGACGGATGCGGCGTTTGGTCATCATCGATAAAGCGGACAGGATGGCGGTGTCGCCCGTTACCGTGATCGCAGGCGATGTCATCGTCTCGCCAACGGTTTTGGCAAGGAAGGCCGCACCATGTCTAGCCACGCCATAAACGATGTCGCGTTCTGAAAAGATCCCGACGACGGCGTTTTCGTCGACAACCGGCAATGCGCCGATGCGGTTTTCAGCGAGTCGCGTGACAACTTCACCAACGCTCTCGTGCGGCTGTGCGGTCCATACCGCCCCGTCGCGCCCGCTTAATATCGCTGCTATCGTCATCGCCTCTCTCCTATCGGCTTGCCGTACGTTGACTTTATAGCATAAAGCGCGCTTCGCAAGAACATGACTCGTCCCTCCCGCCTTGATGATCCAGACTATAATGGCTTTGCTTGGGCCCGCTATCGGCGGCTTATGCGCTGGATGTTTGTCTTCACCATTTCGATAACCGCATTGGTGCTAGGTATATTTTACAGCCAATATGGCATGATCTCGATCCATTTCTATATTGCGACAGCGGGCGGGATTTTCGCAATGCTGTTGCTAGCAACGGCGCTGATGGGGCTGGTGTTCCTGTCAAGCGGCTCGGGGCATGATGAGGCAATAGAAGATCCTTTTGAGGACGAAGCAGACAAATGACCGAAGGCATCCATAACCTGCCCAAACGCAATGATCCTGTTCTGCGCGTTGTGCCGGGGCCTGCAGATATCAACGCCAACGGCCATATTTTCGGCGGCTGGGTGCTTGGCGTGATGGATCAGGCGGGCGGCATATTGGCCGGGCGGATTGCACAAGGCGCCTGCGCGACGGTTGCCATCGAGAAGATGGAGTTCATCGCGCCGATATTGCTGCGCGACATTATCTCGGTTTACGCAAGCCTCGAACGTCGAGGGCGAACCTCGATGGGCATCCGCATCGAAGTCATCGCCACCCGCGCACGCGGGCAGCACGATGTTAAGGTGACCGAAGGGCTGTTCACTTTCGTGGCGCTTGATGAAGACCATAAACCGAGGGCCTTGCCGGCAGCTACCGTTTGAAATTGCTCGACGGCATGACACCGCCCATAAGGGGCGGCTGTCTCTGCGGGAAAGTTAGCTACATTTGCCATCAGTCGCCAGTGTGGTCAGTAAATTGTCACTGCCGGGCTTGCCAGAAACTGAGCGGCGCTCCTTACGTATCTGCATTTTCCGTCCCCGCCGCGTCCTTCGAACTATCTGGTGAGACGTTCTCCTTCAGGCGTTTGTCAGAGGCTGGGCATATCGTTACAACTACTCAATGTGCGGCATGCGGTTCGCGTATCCATGCCCAGTCAGACGGCGCACGGCATCTTATGAATGTCTTCGCATCGACACTTACAGACCGTTCTATTTTTGTGCCCATTTCAAATGTGTATCTAAGCGAAGCTGCCTGCTGGGTTGAGCCTCCAACTGCGATATTCAATTTTTCCAGAATGCCCGAAGCCTAAGCGCTGGTTTTGGACTGTCGCAATGTGCCCGCAAATCAGATTGACACGCATTCATTATTCTATATTTCGATAGTTATCGAATTATTGGAGTGTTAAATGAACGCCGAGATCACCATTCGCGCTTTGGCTGCACTAGCTCAAGAACATCGCCTGGCGGCGTTCCGTTTGCTGGTTCAGGCCGGCGATGCCGGGCTGGCGGCTGGCGCAATTGCCGACAGTCTGGGCGTTCCAGCATCTTCGATGAGCTTTCACCTTGCGCAGCTCGGCCACGCGGGGCTGGTCAACCAGCGGCGTGAAAGCCGGTCGATTATCTACACCGCCGATTATGCCGCGATGAACGGGCTGATGGGCTATCTCACCGAAAATTGCTGCGCCGGGGTGCCATGCACCGAAGATGCCGGGTGCAGCCCTGCCGCGACCACAGAAAGGAATGCCGCATGAAACGCTTCCATGTCCATGTCGGGGTGTCCGATCTTGACCGTTCAATCGCCTTTTACACCAGTTTGTTCGGCGCAGAACCGTGCGTAACCAAATCGGATTACGCCAAATGGATGCTCGAAGACCCGCGCGTCAATTTTGCAATCTCGCAGAAATGCGGTGCAGAGAAGGGAATCGAGCATGTTGGTTTGCAGGTCGAGGATGGCGCCGAATTGGCCGAAGTTTATGACCGCCTGAAGGCTGCAGACGCGCCTGTTCTGGAAGAGGGGGCAACCACCTGCTGCTACGCCAAGTCGGAGAAAAGCTGGATTGCCGATCCCGACGGGGTGCGCTGGGAAGCGTTCCTAACGCATGGCGACAGCACGGTTTACGGCGATAGCCCGGATTTTGGCGCGCTTGCCGGATCGAACGCTGCTGACAATGCGTGCTGTGCGCCAAAGGTCGGAGCGACATCGACCACGACTTGCGGATAAGCCATGACCGACAAGATATACAACGTGCTGTTCCTCTGCACGGGCAACTCCGCGCGCTCGATATTGGCCGAGGCGTTGCTGAACCATGACGAGGCAGGGCGGTTCAAAGCGTATAGCGCGGGCAGCTTCCCCAAAGGCGATGTCCATCCGATGGCCATCGAAGTGTTGAGGGGGCTGGGTTTTCCGCACGAAGATTATCGGTCGAAAAGCTGGGACGAATTTGCCGCCGACGGTGCGCCAATGTTCGATTTCATTTTCACCGTTTGTGACAATGCAGCAGGCGAGATCTGCCCGATCTGGCCCGGTCATCCGATGACCGCGCACTGGGGCATTGAAGACCCTGCCGCGGTGGAAGGTGAAGGCCAGCGCGATGCCTTTATCCAGGCGCTGCGTTATCTAAGGCGACGGATCGAATTGTTTCTCGCATTGCCGCTGGCAGCCATTGACGAGATGGCGCTGAAGGCGAAACTCAAGGTAATCGGCCAAAGCGAAGGTGCCAGCGTCATCGCTGAAGAGGCGTAAGCTAGCAACTCACTCCGCCCAAAAGGATATTTGAATGAAAGCCTCTGAACCCGAGCGCCTGTCGTTCCTCGACCGTTATCTGACGTTGTGGATATTCCTCGCCATGGCGTTAGGGGTCGGGCTCGGACTGGCTTTTGAGCCGCTTCCCTCGGCAATCAACAGCCTCAGTTGGGGGACAACAAATATTCCGATTGCGATCGGTCTGGTCCTGATGATGTATCCGCCATTGGCCCGTGTTCGGTATGACCAATTGCCCCGGGTCTTCGACGACAGAAAAATATTGATGATATCGCTGGTGCAGAACTGGATTATCGGCCCGGTATTGATGTTTGGCCTCGCCGTCATTTTTCTCTCCGATAAGCCGGAATATATGACCGGCGTCATTCTGATCGGACTTGCCCGGTGCATCGCCATGGTGATTGTCTGGAACCAATTGGCCAAAGGTGACAATCAATATGTCGCCGCGCTGGTTGCGTTCAATTCGGTTTTTCAGATTTTGTTCTTCAGCGTGTACGCCTGGTTTTTCCTCGCATTCCTGCCGCCACTTTTTGGGTTGGAAGGCAATGTGCTGGACATCAGCTTTCGTGAGGTGGCCGAAGCAGTGCTGACCTATCTTGGCATCCCGTTCCTCACCGGTTTCCTGACCCGTCGCTGGCTTGCCAAGGCCAAAGGAAATGACTGGTACCAAAATCGTTTTTTGCCGAAAATTGCTCCCATTACGTTGATTGCCTTGCTCTTTACGATTGTTGCAATGTTCAGTCTGAAAGGTGGCGAAATTCTGACGCTACCGCTTGATGCCATCCGGATCGCGATCCCGTTGACGATTTACTTTGTCGTGCAATTCATCATCAGTTTCTACATGGGCAAGCTGATCTCCAGCGATTATCCGCGGACAACGGCAGTTGCCTTTACTGCGGCAGGGAACAATTTCGAACTCGCGATTGCGGTGGCGATTGCTACCTTTGGCCTTGCATCACCTGTGGCTTTTGCTGCAGTCGTGGGGCCGCTGGTCGAGGTCCCGGTGCTGATATTGCTGGTGCATGTTGCCCTTTGGTTGGGCGGGCGATGGTTTCCCGATAATGGGGTGCAAAAAGCTGGTACCTAATCCCGCTCCAGCTTCACCTCATAATATAATTCTGCATCGCCATTTGCCGCCACGGTCGCCTTCCATGTCGGCACGCCGTCAACTTTGACGACATTTTTCGGATTGCTGCGCAGCTGGTAGGGGATTTCGACTTCGACATTGATGGGCGAGCTTCGCGCGTTGGTGAGTTCTACTTTCCAGCGTTGCGTCCGTCCTTTTTCGGACATGAGCGTTACCTGCATGCGCACGTCGCTTGATTGGCCGACCGTCATCTCGACCTCTTCGCCAATGGCGCGGTCTTTCAAGGTGTCTTCGCCTGCGAGCAGCGGGCCGTAGCTGCTGTTTTCGAATATCATCACCTGCCCCTGCGGCATTGGGAGGCCAAGGCCTTTGTCCGTCTTGTTCTCGCCGCGCAGCATTAGCGTCATCGGCTGGCTGTTTCCGTCAAAGTTATTCACATTGGCGGCATAATAATGTTGGAACACCGCGCCGGGTTTGACGAGCATTGCGACCTGCTTCTGCCCCTTGGCGTTGACGGTGACAGGTTCAGGAATGCGGTACAGTTTGAGGTCGCCAAGATCCTCTTGCTCGGCAACGACGACCGCAACGGGCGAGGCCATTTCTAGATTGTTGCGGCGCAATTTTTGCGCGGTCACAACGATGCTATCGGCCTCGCCTTCGAGATACATGGCCATCGGGGCGGGTGGCGGAGGTGGCGGGGCAGGGTAATAGCCGGGCCGATACGGCACTTGGTCCGTACGCTGCGTTGGCCAGCATTTAAGGTTGAGCGGACCACCCGTAGGCCTTGCTTGAGCGCCGCGCCGGACCCGGTTTGGCTCGCCCGCTATCGCCATTGTGTTGGCATTGACGAAGCTCTGGTTGCCGCCGTTCGCCAGCGTCAACCAGGCGAACATATCGACTTTGCCTTTTCCGTCGTTCCCGCGCTCCTGCACTTGCGCTACATAATTCGCCTGCCAGTCAAAGCCAGCCGCCATATAGGTCAGCGTCAGTTTTGCGGTGGTCGGCTTGTCTGCTCGCGTCATGACCGATAGCGTTGGTTTGGCTGAAAGGTTGGCGGGTACTTTGTCAAAGCCCATACGTTCGGGAAGGCCGGTGCAGTGTAGCGCCTCATAGCCTTCATTGGTCTGCAATATTACTGCGCCGCCGGGGGCCGACGTGATGAACGCCGGATATTCACGCACCACGCCGGTTGCCTTGCTCGTGCGCGTGATCGTCACCTCGCGTTTCAGATAGGCGTCTACCAACCCCAGCGGCGATAGGAGGCGTGCGTCGCGGTTCTTTTCCTTCACACCTTTTGGTAGGCCTGTGACGATGGCGCTTTCGGGAAACATTCCTTCGGCCACGCCTTCAAAGCGGACGACGGATTCGCCCGCCGGTATGGTCACAGTGCGGGTTTCGGTGACGAGCGCGTAACCGGTTGGCCAGTTGGGGTCGATCGGGGCGTTCCCGTATTTCTGTCCGCGATAGACGGTGAGCGACACCGCCTCGGGTTCGGGGGACACCACGACCGTCTGCGCCGCGAGAGGCGACGCAATGGATATCGTTACAAGGGCAGCAAGCCCGCGCATCACCTCAATACCGGCTATCGAAAGTCGCCGTCACTGTCGCCTTGCCGTTTGCAGGCACCGGCACATTCCATTCAACCCGGTCGGCGGAGATGCGTTTGCCGTCCTGGCTCTGTTCGGTGGTCCGTACATCGCCCCACAGGCCGTTCTGGCCCAAATCAACATTGATGGCGTTATTGCGCGCGTTGGTGATTTCGTAACGCATCCGGGTTTTCCAGCGGCTGGAGGAAATGCGCGTGCGTTCCTCGACGACCGTCTTGACCTTGACGTCGAAGGCTTCGCCGGTGCGGATCGACATCGCGCTACCCATCGGCGTCGCTTCGATTCTGCTTTCGCCGATGAATTGCGGATCGCCTCTTTTGTCGCGCATATAGACGCGCATCGTGCCAGCAGGTAGCTGGTCGCCCAAGCCACCGCCGCGCGAGGTCGAGAATTTCAGCACCGACGCTGCGCTGGCGGCTTCGTTGGTGGCCAACCAGCCATTGTTGAATTCATATGTGCTGCGGGCAGGGGCGGCTTTGACATCGAGGAAGCTAACCTGCTTCTGCTGCGCGTTTGATATCGTCGTGCGCTCGGCCAGCGGGTAGAGATAATAATCGCCCAGCCTTTCGCGGTCGTTGCTCTCGGTTCCTGCCTCGTCGATGGTTCCGGTGGAGCCATTCCAAGGCGTCTGATATACTCGACGATTACCACCCTGATTGGGGTTACCGGCGACCAGCAGCACATCGGCGTTGGTGTAATCGGTGCCGGTATTGTTGGTCAACGTAACCCAGCCCTGGACGTCGATGGTCTGCATTGCATCGTCGAACAGCGTGACATAATCCGACGTCCAGCCGAGGCCGGGGGTGAGGTAAGTGAGCGTTGTCGGTGTCATTCCACCTTTGGATTCCAGCGTCACCGATAGCGTTGGTCGCGCACGCAGGTTCGGCGGCACCTTGTCGAAAATGACGCGGACGGGCAGGCCGTCGTCGCGCAACACTTCGATAGTATCGCCGATCTGCAGCACCACGCCGCCATTCGCCGCAAGCACTTTGGCGCGGACACGGGTTTCGGCGCCGGTGGCCGGATTGGTGCGCAGCAGGGTGATGGTCTGCCCAACCGCCTTTTCCATCAGCTTGGCAGGCGTTAGCAGGTCATAGTCGAAATTCTGTTCGACAATGCCGATGCCGGGGCCGGTCAACGTAACCGTTTCGGCACGGATTTGCGCCGACACGTCTGGGAATTCCTGCTTGGATCGGCCGCCGGGCAGATTCATGCGGCGAGTGTCTTGAACAAGGCTCTGCCCGTTCTGGTAGATGGTGACCGCGATATCGCCTTGCGCGGTGGCCTCGCCAGGTACCGCAACGCTGGTGGGTGCGGGTTGCGCGAGTAGCGGAACTGCCAGCGCTCCTCCTAATCCGAGTAGCAGCAAACGACGCATGGCAGTTCTCCCCTGTAACAATGTCACATAGGATGAATTAGTTTCGGTTTGATTGCCACAACATTAATGGAACCAGTACGTTATTTCCGAAGCTTATTCTGCTGCGGTCACAACGTCCTCGTCATTCGCCGACTTTGGCCGACGCGCACGCGGTTTACGGGCGGGCTTGGGGGTTTCGGCCTCGACGTCGTCGTTACTGGCGAGTGCAATTGCAGGTGGAAGTACCGCAAGATCCAGGCTTGCAGGTGCATCGTCGGCTTCTTCGCTATGGTGACGACGTGGCGCGCGGTTGCCGCTACGTTCGCTGCCCGAGCGTTCGTTACCAGAGCGTTCAGGCCGATCGTTGCGGCGCGGACGACGCTCTTCGTTACTGGCCGCCCTTTGTGGTTGGCGATCCTCGCGCTCGTTGTTGGCGGAATCGTCAGTGGCTTCCGATTCGGCTTCTGAACCTTCGTTCGAACCTTGCTCGTAAAAGCCCTGCGAACGATCATCATTCTGCCAATCGTCACGATCTTCGCGATTTTCGTCGCGGGGGGGACGACGTTCGCCCTGCTGTTCCTGCCGCGCTTCCTGGCGGCTGCGGAAATCGGCAAGGACGCGGAAATAATGGTCGGCGAATTGCAGATGATATTCGGCGTTTACCCGATCACCGTTGAATTGCGCATCTTGCGCCAGCTTCTTGTATTTTTCCAACATCTGCGCTGCGTTGCCGCGCGCACGATTG